>JACCWE010000008.1 GCA_013697785.1 Gemmatimonadaceae bacterium | reverse complement strand
GTACAAGTCTCTACCGCCGAAGTACGGGACGCCCTGATACTCTCTTGAAATCAAGATAAAAACGGCTGGCGCGAAGGAATGCGCCGGCTGTTTTTGCAAGCGCACATGAGACTGTTGTAACGTCATTGTGTCCGCAACTGTCGGCGTATGCGATTAGGTGTTGCTTAATCGAACAGTGGGGCGTTTCCTCGATGAAGACGCAGTTATTCCGACTGCATTCAACCACCGAGGCTCCCGTGAATTTCCTGATCCGCTCCATCTCGACGCTGCTGTGCGGCGCATTTGCGCTAGCTCTGGCCAATTGCTCTGCCGACGCGCCGACGTCCGTCTCGGCGACTCGGACGTTCTCGCTCTCGCGTCATGGAGGCATTCACGACCTGCTCGCCTGTGCGGGCGGGGACGATGATGCCATGTCGAAGGCCACGATCGGCCCCGGGGGCGGCACGCTCTCGCTCGGTGGCTTCGCGATGGTGGTGCCGAAGGGCGCCGTGCGCGACACCACGACATTCGTGATGCGGGTGCCGGAGTCGAAAGTGCTGAAGGTGAGGATCCGTGCACGTGCTGAGCAGCACTTTACGTTCGAGAAGCCGGTGACCATCACACTCGACTATTCGCGCTGCAAGAGCGTGCCCGCCGATCCGACGGCGTGGTATGTCGATGAGGGCACCAATGCCCAACTCGAGCAGATGCCGGGGCTCAACGACGGGGCATCAGAGACGTTCACGCTCGAGACGGGACATCTCTCCGGGTACGCGCTGGCGAACTAGCTGTGATTGATAAAGAGGTTGTTCACTGAGTCATGACGGTACAAGCTGGGGGTGCTTAGGAGGTCCACTCCAACCGGCACTTGCCAGAGGACTCAGTGAACAGTCATAAGAATGCACGATTTACCGCGGCGGGGCGAGCAGTGCTTGTCCGTCGCGTGCTTGAGAACGCGGAACCGATGGTGGCAGTGGCCGAAGGAATGGGGGTGAGTGAGCGTACCGTCAAGAAGTGGGTGGCTCGCTATCGGCTCGAGGGGAGCGTGGGGCTGGTCGATCGTTCGAGTCGTCCACACCACTCGCCCCGCACGTTATGCCGGACGAAGCGACGGCAGATCCAGCGGTTGCGTCGCCAGCGTCGGAGCTCTTTGTACATCGCCCAGCATCTCGGGCTCCCGCTCTCGACGGTGGTGCTCGTGCAACGACGCCTCGGCCTCAATCGGCTGCGGCGACTCGACCCGCCGCAGCCGGTCGTCCGCTATGAGCGTGCCCGGCCCGGGGAGCTGCTGCATCTCGACATCAAGAAACTCGGGCGGATCGGCCGCGCGGGGTCGTCCGGCCGCCGCGTGACGGGGCAACGCGGGCACGGGTATCGGCACGCAGGCCTGGGCTGGGAATTTCTCCACGTCGCCATCGACGACTACTCGCGCGTGAGCTACGCGGAGGTGATGCCGAACGAACAACAAAGCTCCGCTGTGGCTTTCCTCGCTCGAGCCGCCGCGTGGTTTCGCCGACACAAGGTGGCGCGCATCGAGCGCGTGATGACCGACAACGGGAGTGCCTATGTGAGCCATGCGTTTGGTGCCGCCGTGCAGGCACTTGGGGCGCGGCACGTGCGAACTCGTCCCTACACCCCGCGGACGAATGGCAAAGCCGAACGCCTGATTCAAACGCTCCTGCGGGAATGGGCGTACGTTCGGCCCTATCGCTCATCCTCCGTCCGCAGTCTTGCGCTCCTTTCCTATCTCGCGTACTACAACACCCAGCGCCGACACACCGCGCTCGCCATGCAACCGCCAGCGAGCCGACTTTGATTCGGTGAACAACCTCTCTATCAACAACAGCTAGCGACGACTACAGCTCGAAGCGCAGCATCACTCCCTTGAGCCGCGCGGCGATGTCCGCGAGATGCTGGCTCGATTCCGTGACGTGCATCATCGATGCCGTCTGCTCCTGGACCACCGCACTCACCTGCTCGCTCGTCGAGGCGTTCTGCTCCGCGACGACGGCCACCGTCTCGATTTCGCGCGCCAGCGATTCCGCTTCCTGATGCTGCGCGACCGCGCTCTCGACGATGCGCTGTACGGCCGCGCGGCTCCCCTCGATCTCCTTCACGATCTGAATCAGCGCGCCGCTCGATGAGCGGATGACCGCTTCGCCGGCGACGACGCTCGTGCTCACGTCATCGATGCGCGCGGACATCGCGGTGCTCGCGTGCTGGATCTCGGAGGCGAGCTGGCGGATCGTCTCGAGTGCACGCCCGCTCTCCTTCGCG
>JACCWE010000135.1 GCA_013697785.1 Gemmatimonadaceae bacterium | reverse complement strand
TGATCAGCGACAATTACTTTTGCCGGCCGACGACAACTACTTTTGCCGGTCGGACGTCGTGCTGACGGCGCGTGAGAAGCTCCGGAGCTGAGGGTTCCGGACGGGTGCTGGGGCTCCGAGGAGCTCGATGGTCACCGACGCGCAGGTCAAGCGGCTGAGGAAGAAGCTGATGGAAGCGAAGACCATGGAGGCCGCCGCGATGGCGGCGGGGATGAGCGAGCGTTCGGCGCGGACGTGGAAGACGGGCGCGCTGCCGTCGCAGGCGAAGGAGGCACGGGACTGGAGGACGCGCCCCGATCCGTTCGCGGAGGTCTGGACGAGCGACGTGGTGCCGCTCCTGGAGGCGGACGAGAAGGGTGCGCTCGAGGCGAAGACGGTGCTCGACGTGCTCGCGGAGAAGCACGCTGGCAAGTACAGCGAGTCGCAGACGCGGACGCTGCAGCGCCGCATGCGCGAGTGGCGCGCGCTCGCGGGGCCACCAAGGGAGGTCTATTTCGAGCAGCGCCACGAGCCTGGGCGGCAAGGGTCGTTCGACTTTACGCACGGCACCGAGCTTGCGGTCACGATCCTCGGGCAGACATTCAAGCATCTGATCTTCGAATTCGTCTTGGCCTTCAGCGGCTGGACGTGGGTCATGCTCGCCTTTGGCGAGACGTTCGAGGCGTTGGTCCTCGGCATTCAGGGCGCGCTCTGGGAGCTCGGTGGCGTGCCCGAGGAGCTCCGTCACGACAACCTGTCCGCGGCGACTCACGAGCTTGCCCGCACGGGAGGCCGCGCTCTCACTCAGCGCTTCGCCGACGTCCTCGGGCACTACGGCACGCGCTCGTCGCGCATCACACCCGGCAAGGGCAACGAGAACGGTGTGTCGGAGAAGGCGCATCATCTCCTCAAGTCGCTCGTCGAGCAGGCGCTCATCGTGAGGGGCAGTCGCGACTTCGTCAGCGCCGACGCGTACCTCGTCTTCGTTCGTCACCTCGTCGCAAAGCATCGAAACGCGCCCATCGCAGAAGCCCTCGTCACCGAGCGCGCGCACCTTCGGCCGCTCCCCCGCGCGGCGATCCCGAGCTACACGACGTACACGGCGACCGTACGTTGCTGGAGCACCGTCACCGTGGGGAAGCGCGTCTATTCCGTCCCATCGCGCCTCCGCGGACATGAGGTCCAGGTGCGCCAGCACGCCGACACCGTCGAGGTCCGCTACGCCGACAAGCTCGTCGAGACGATGCCACGCCTCCGCGGAGAGGACATGCACCGCATCGACTACCGGCACATCATCTGGTCGCTCGTACGCAAGCCCGGGGCGTTTGCGCAGTACCGTTTTCGCGAAGACCTGTTCCCATCGCTCTCCTTTCGGCGCGCGTACGATGCGTTGCGCGAGCGCCGCGGCGACCGGGCCGACGTCGAGTACGTGCGCATCCTGCACCTCGCCGCGAGCACGATGGAATCGACGGTGGAGCGCGCGCTCGGTGAGCTCCTCGAGCGTGGGGAGCCCTTCGACTACGCCGACGTCAAAGCGCTCGCGAGCCCGGAGAAGTCGACGGTGCCCGCCGTGGCGATTGGCGCCCCCGACCTCGCGGGCTTCGACGTGCTCCTCACAACGTCCCTCGTCGCGGCCTGCGCAGGTGCGCGATGACGGCGTACAGCCCCGAGGTCGGCGCGCGCCTCACGGCGTTGCTCACGGCGTTCAAGCTGCCGAGCGCCGCCAGAGAGCTCGTTCACCGCTTCGTAGCGGCGGGCCTCGACCCGTCGCTGCCGCTGCTCTGCGAGGTCCTCGAGCTCGAGGCGGGGGAGCGGCGCGAGAGGCGCGTGGACCGGTTGCGGAGAGCCTCGAAGCTGCCCCCCGGAAAGACCTTCGAGACCCTCGAGCAGCAGAGGCTCCCCCGGCCACTGGTCGTGAAACTCAAGGAGCTCGCGACCGGCGAGTTCCTCGATCGCGGCGACAACGTCTTGGTCTTCGGCCTGCCCGGCGTGGGCAAGAGCCACGCGGCATGCGCGCTCGGACATGCGCTCATCCAGGCCGGGCGGTCGGTGCTCTTCGTGCCGACGTTCAAGCTCGTACAAGAGCTGCTCGTGGCGCGACGTGATCTCGCCCTGCCACGAGCCCTCCGCGCGCTCGACGTCTACGACCTCCTGATCCTCGACGACATCGGGTACGTGCAGCAGACGTCCGAGGAAGCCGAGGTGCTCTTCACGCTGATGGCCGAGCGTTACGAGCGACGCTCGATGCTCATCACGAGCAACCTCGTCTTTAGCCAGTGGGACCGAATCTTCAAGAACCCCATGACGACCGCCGCGGCCGTCGATCGTCTCGTGCACCACGCGAGCATCCTCGAGCTCGACCTACCCAGCTTCCGGACGCAGGACGCCAAGAACAGGAGCAAGAAGAACGACGGCAACTACACGACCGACGACAACAACCCTCGCGCCTCTGCGTAACGACAACTACGGCCATGCGACCACCGCACCGCAACACCTGAAACCGGACCTCCCCGCCGTCGCAGCGGCGGTCCATCCACCTGGCGCCATCCGGCAAGAATAGTTGTCGGCGAGCGGCAAGAATAGTTGACGGTGATCACCCTCCGCCTCGACCATGGTGTGCCGGAGGGGGGGACGTTCGCTGCAGCCCTGGCGCGCGCGACCGCTTAGTCGTCGATCGCGTTACTGCCCGAAGGAAGCTCCCGAACCGCCGTGCGGGCCAGCGCCCACGCTCGCTGCGCGAGCCGCGAGGGGGTACAATCCAGGCGACGGGCCTCCGCATGTATCTCGTCGTGCACCGCAACGGCAACGAGCATCGACACCGTGTGGGGCCGGGCGCGTTCGTTGCCTGGAACAGCTACAGGCAACCTTCTCCAGGTTCTTGATGAGGCGGCGCTCGGCGGCATCGCCTGGAGCTTGCCGGAGGGAATGTGCGCGGTCGAGAAGCTAGCGAAGGGGCGTCGCATACGCAACGTTCGGAGGAGGCGCGCCGCGCTCCTAGCGACGCATTGGCGGTCTCTGGCGCCCCACGCCTGCGCTACTCGTCGGAGCAGGGGTCGGGACCGGAGTGGGTGGGTCAATGCACGTGCCAGGGAACCCCCCCGTGCGCCCCGAGCTGCAACACGAACCGTTGGTGCACGTCGGGTACTTCAGAGTGCACACCGCGCCGCACGCGCCGCAGTTCTGTGGATCGCTTAGCACCTTGATGCACGTTCCGTTGCAGCAGGCGGTGCCCACGTCGCACATCGGCCCTCCGCCGCACGTGCACCGCCCACTCGTGCAACCGTCTCCCAACGTGCGGTCGCATGCGGTACACGCGTCGCCTCCTGCGCCACAGCTGTCGCT
>JACCWE010000119.1 GCA_013697785.1 Gemmatimonadaceae bacterium | reverse complement strand
GTGGCCGAGAGGTGAGAGTGCTGCGCGGTTGCGGCGGGCATCTCGTCGGCATCGGGTGGCGAGGTGCCGACGAGAATGGCCGTGATGATCACGACGAGCACGCCGATCGTGAGCTCCACCGCCGCGCTCTTGCGGAGCGTCGAGATCGTTTCAGGATTCGTGAGACGCGGCTTCACGTAGCGCCAGTTGAAAATCCCGACGAGGCCCGTGAACGCGATGAACATGAGCTTCCGCCAGAGCGCCCCGCCGTAGGGTGTGGTCCAGAGCGCGGAGATCGTGGGGAGGTGCGACCACGCCGCGATCACACCCGTTATCAGCAGCGTCGTCACGCACGTCAGCGCGAATTTGGAGAACGCACCGATCAGCTCCGCGGCCGCGTGCGCCCGCCGCTCGATCGGAAGCATCATCACCGTGTGCAACCCGATCGTCGAGACGACGAGCAGCGCGCCGAGCCATCCGCCTGCGGCCATCACGTGAATCGCGTCGAAGAGCACGTGCACCAGCGGGTTCTTCGTCGATGCCGCATGCCCGGTGAAGGCGAACGAAAGCGCGAGCGCGATCGTGCCCACTGCCGCAACGCGCCACGTGTAGCGCTTGCCCTGCCCTACGATGAGCGAAACCCCAATGAGCACCGTCGCTCCGAAGCCGGCCAGCCAACCCCATCCCCACACGGTGTCGCTGAGCAGCGGCATCACGACCATCGTCTCGCCCTCGCCGATCATGAAGCCCTGTGCGAGAAGTCGTCCGATCATCGCGAAGGCGAGAACGACGGTCGCCCAGCGCGCGAGCTTGCGCGTCGCGGGGAGAACCGCGGACAGCTCGAGATAGCTCCCCGAGAGATGCGAGACGCGAGTGGCGATGAGGAGGATGAACGCGCACGACCCGATGACCGTCAGCGCGGCCAGATACATGATCGCGCGTATCGCGACGTACTCCGGCGCGTCGACGCCGAAGGCGGGCGCGGAGTCGGGAAGAACGCGGGCTAGATCGATCGCCCCGAGAAGATGAGGAAGCAGATGCGATCCATGGAGGAAAGAATGGAGCGTGCGAGGCTCGAACTCGCGACCTTTCGGTTGCAAACCGAATGCTCTCCCAACTGAGCTAACGCCCCGCGACGCGAAAGATAGACGACGATGCCGCGCGAAGGGAGAGCGGGGCGCAACTCGGCGCCCCGCTGCTCGCTCCTACTCGTGCGCCCGAAGCGGCTCCATCGTCTCGGGGTTCACCGGGATCTGCACCTCATCGCGGAACTCGCTCGTCATGAGCGTCACGCGCATGCGCGGGAACGCATTCATGAACGCCGCGTAGCAGGCTCCCCATATACCGAGGAAGCCGAGCGTGATCCCGATCTCCCAGAGGCCGAACGGCGCGTTCTCGATGACGCCGTGAATCGACGGATAGACCTCGACGTACCGCAGCGTCCAGAGTCCGAGGAGGCACGAGAAGGCGAAGGCGATGAAGGTCGGGAGATAGACCTTCGCCGCACGCGACACGAGACCGAAGAACGGGAAGACGAATACGAGGAACACCACCGCCATCGTGAACGGGAGCCACGGTTTCACGAGATGCAGCCGCTGCCAGTGCGTCTCCTCGCCCAGGTTCCCGTACCAGTTCACGAGATACTGGCCGAAGGTGAGGTAGCCCCAGAACGCGGTGAAGGCGAAGCACAGCTTGCCGAGGTCGTGGAACTTCACCTCGGGGATCAGCTCGTAGGCGTTGAGATAGCGGCGCCACCACATGCAGAGCAGCGACCAGCTCATGAGGGCGCCCAGCCACCCGCCCATGAACCACCACCACGAGTACAGCGTGCTCGTGTAGTGGATGTCGAGCGTCATCGAGAGATCCCAGCCCAGCACGGAGTAGAAGTAGCCGAAGCCGAGGCACATGAAGACGGCGAGAAATCCCTGTCGCGAGTGGGTCGAGTGCAACTCTCGGCGCTCGCCCGCGAAGCTCGTGCGCATGCGCTCGCGAATTCCCTTCGCCCATGCGGCGCCGGCCTCGGGGATCAGCCCGACATCGAGGCGCAGCGAGGTGTAGACGTACCAGATGCTCAGCCAAACCATGATGCCGAAGAGCACCAGGTCGCGCGTGATGACGAACGCCGGAGTCAGATACAGCCGCTTCTCCGGCACCTCGATGATTCCCGTGGCCCACGGATAGATGTGCTTGGCGCCCAGGAAGTCGACGATGAGCAGGAGAAAGGCGATCGGCAGAAAGGCGACGTAGCCTTCGAGGAAGCGCACGATCGGACGCGACCAGCGCGCAGTGGTAATGCGCTGCACCGCGACGAAGACGATCGCGGCTTGCGAGATCGTCGTGAAGAACATCCAGTTGACGTGGAACGCCTGCCAGACGCGGTCGTGTCCCGACGCAGTGAAGGCGCCGATGATGAAGAGCAGCGTGCCGATGGCGGCGAGCGCCAGCGCGGCGACGAAGAGCGCGCGCGGAAGCGGACGGTCGGTGGCGCGAAGAACCTCGTCGCGCGTCGGGACGTGAATATCGTGCGCGCTCACTCGTGCGTCTCCGGTTGCGCGGGTGCTCGTGCGGGCGCTGGTGCGGGTGCGGCCGGCGCCACGGCGGCGGGAGCCGGCTGCGTCGCCGCCGGATCGAGCAGGCGGTTGTCCATATCCTGCGGGCGATACGGTACGGGGCGCGTCGGCGACGTGCGCGTGTAGCCCGGGACCATCTGTCCGTTCTCGCCGGGATAGCCAGCGGGGGATGTGTCGGCGACGACGCCGGCGATCGACCCCTGCAGCGCGCGAACGTAGTTCACGACATCCCAGCGATCGGCATCCTCGATGCGAACGTAGTTCGGCATCAGCCCGCGACCATTCCGGATCATTCCGTAGATGTAGCCATCGGTGCGTCCCTTCGTGGCCGGACCGAGCAGATTCGGTGCGGGAACGCCGAAGCGTACGGCGGCGCCGTCACCCTTCCCTGCCACGCCGTGACAGACCGCGCAGTTGATCTGGTAGTACTTCCGACCGTTGTCGAGCGAAACGCGATTCGCCTCGTGCGGATTGGGAATCCCCGCCATCGAGTCCACGACGCCTGGATTTGGAATGGCACCGGGTCCGTTCGTCATGCTGCCCTTGTACGAGACGACGTATCCCGGAACCGTGTTCCCCGTGATCGGCACCGAGTACGCGACGAACGTGCTGTCCGATCCACCCGGACGAAACGGCGTTGTGTCGTTCCCGGCGTACTCCGCTTCCCACGGCTCGATGCGTGGCTGATCGCGAAAGTCGCTGAAGATGTTCGACACGAATTGGCACGCGCCGAGCGAGAGCACCGCGGGCACGAGCGCGACGGAACGGAGCACACGACTAGCGCTCACCATGCACCTCCTCCGCTCCCTTCTCCGTCAGTACGCGACGCACGGTCTCCTGCTCGTCGGGCCGGCACTCCACCCAGATCCCGAAGCTTCCGTCGCTGAAGCGCGGATCGTAGCCGACGGTCTGCGTGATGCGCGGGATGCGCGCATTGATGAAGAGCCCGGCCACCGTCGCGAGTGAGCCGATGAGCACCATCACCTCGAAGCCGATGATCGTATATGGCACCCACGACGCGATCGGCTTTCCTCCCACGACCAATGGCCAGTAGTCGGACACCCAAATCGGAATCCAATAGCCGAAGGTCACACCAACGAGCGCGCCGATCAGCGTGAAGCGCCGCACCACACTCGGGCCATGCCTCAGCACATCGTCGAGCTCGTGACGCGGCGTCGGCGAATAGACGGTCACGTCGCCCACGCGCAGCTTCTTGAGCTCCGTGATCGCATCCACGGTCGAGTCGAGCTCCGAAAACACTCCGACGATTCCCCGCATCAGTGAGCCTCCGCCGGCTCGACGGAGCCCGGCGTTTCGCCATGGCCATCCAGGCTTCGCCGCGACACGCGGTGCGCGAACTTCGGCGGCACGATCTCCTTGATTTCGGCGATTGCCAGCACTGGCAGCTGCTTCACGAAGAGGAGGAACCACATCGAGAACCAGCCGAAGCTTCCGACGAGAATCGCCCAGTCGACGAATGAGGGAGCGTAGGGCGCCCACTGCCACGGCTCGTACTCGTGCGAGAGCGACGGGACGATGATCACGAAGCGCTCGTACCACATCCCGAGGTTGATGAAGATCGAGAGGGTGAAGAGGAACGTTGTGTTGCGTCTGAGCTTCTGCGAGAAGAGGAGCATCGGCAGGATCATGTTGCACGTCAGCATGATCCAGGCGGCCCACCACCACTGCCCGAACACGCGGTTCATGAAGTACGACTGCTCGACTTCGCTCCCGCTGTACCACGCAATGAAGAACTCGGTCAGGTACGCGCAGCCGACGACGAGCGACGTGAAGAGGCAGAGCTTGGCCGCCGCATCGAGATGGTTGAGCGTCACGTAGTGCTTGAGCTTGAACCAGCGCCGGATCGGGATGATGATCGTGAAGACCATCCCGATACCCGAGAAGATCGCGCCCGCGACGAAGTAGGGCGGGAAGATCGTCGTGTGCCACCCCGGAACGTCGGCCATCGCGAAATCGAACGAAACGACGGAGTGCACAGAGAGCACGAGCGGCGTCGAGAACGCGGCGAGGAAGAGATAAGCGCGCGCGAAGTGCCGCCACTCCCTGTCCGAGTTTCTCCAGCCGAACGAGAGCACGCCGTAGATCCGCTTCCGCACGGGATTCGTCTCGCGATCGCGCAGCACCGCGAGATCGGGAATCAATCCAATGAAGAGGAAGGTCGCCGAGACCGTGAGGTACGTGAGGATCGCGAACACATCCCACACCAACGGGCTCTTGAACTGCGGCCAGATCAGGCGCCAGTTCGGATATGGGATCAGCCAGAAGAACTTCCACGGCCGCCCGAGATGCAGAATCGGGAAGAGCCCCGCCGTCATGACGGCGAACACGGTCATTGCCTCCGCGCACCGATAGATCGTCGTGCGGAAGCCCGCGCGGAACAGATAGAGAATGGCGGAGATCAGCGTCCCCGCATGCCCGATGCCGACCCAGAAGACGAACGTGATGATGTAGACGCCCCACATCACCGGCGGATGATAGCCGGCGACGCCCAGTCCCATGTAGATCTGATACATCCACGCGGTCCCGCCGATGGCGAGACAAAACACCGAGAACGCGAGCCCCGCAAACCACGCCTTCGTGAGCTTGAGGGTGTTGAGAATCTCGTCCGTGACCTGCGTGTAGTTCGCGACCGCTGGGAGCTGCACATCCGCGGACGGGATGTTCGGACGGCGTCCCTCTTCCACCGGATCTGGTGCGAGAGCTGTCATCGGCTACGCCCCCGCCGCCACGGAATGATTGACCTTCTTCAAGTACACCACCGCCGTGAACGTGTTGAGCTCCTCGAACACGTGGTACGCGCGCCTGTCCTCGATCGCCTTGGCCACCGACCACGCAGGATCAGCGGCGTCGCCGAAGATGATCGCATTCGATGGGCACGCCTGCGCGCACGACGTCGTGAACTCATCCGGCTGCACGGCGCGCCCCTCCAGCTTCGCGCGGTGCTCCGACTCGCGAATGCGCTGCACGCAGAAAGTGCATTTCTCCATCACACCCTTGCCGCGCACGGTCACGTCCGGATTCAGCTGCCAGTTCATTTTTTCGGGCCACGCATACTGTGGTCTCGACGGCTCGCCGTAGCCGAACCAGTTGAAGTAGCGAACCTTGTACGGACAGTTGTTCGAGCAGTAGCGCGTGCCCACGCAGCGATTGTAGACCTGCACGTTGAGCCCGTCAGGCGAGTGATACGTCGCGTACACCGGGCACACCGGCTCGCACGGCGCGTTCCCGCACTGCTGGCACATCATCGGAACGAAGCGCGTCTCGAAGCTGTCATCGAGCGTCTCGCCGCCCTCGAAGTAGCGCTCGAGACGGATCCACGCCATTTCGCGCCCGCGCAGAATGTTCGCGCCCGCCTGTCCGTTCAGATTCGCCGTCGCGGTCGACTGATGAATCGCACCGACGGTGGCGATGTTGTTCTCCGCGTAGCACGCGGTGACGCACGCCGAGCATCCGGTGCAGCGGGCGAGATCGACGGTCATCGCCCAGCGGCGCTTGGCCATCCCGCTCCAGTGATTCGGATCGTACATCCCCTTCTTGTTGTCGTCGCTCGGCAAGTTGCCCTGTGCATCCTGCGCGACTGGCGCACGGAGGCCGGGAAGAAATGCGTGCGACGCGTCGCCCGGGAGGTGCTCTTCGCCGGTCCCTTCCTTCTCCGCCTCGGCCGGCGTCGGCACGATCCCGAGCTCGTGCGCCTCGATGGCCTGCGCGATCCCACGGCCGTGCTGTCGCGCCGATCCTTCGGTGCTGACGAGCGGAATGAAGTCGCCCGTCTTGGTGACCTTCACCTTGGTGGACGTCCACGCCATCGAGCCGGACTTTGCATCGAACGCGACCGGGAGCAGATCGCCGGGATTCACGCCGACGTTGGCAGCGTAGCGTCCGTACCCGGTGTGACCGCGCCCGAAGGCGATCGCGATCGTGTCGCCGCGCAGCCCGGGATAGATGTACGCGGGCGCCGTGATCGACCCGCTCGGCGTCTCGACCTTGAGCACGTCGCCGGCGTCGATCGCGAGTCGCGCAGCGGCCGACGTTCCCATCTCGACCACCGTCTGCCAGCACACCTTCGTGACGGGGTCGGGAATTTCCTGGAGCCATGGCTTGTTCGCGCCCGACCCATCCTCGAGCAGCGGCGACGGGTAGACGACGAGGTACATGTCGCCGGAGGTGCCCTCGATATTGGCGGCGCTACGAGTGGTCGCGGCGGTGCCTTTTTTCGCGCGCTCGCCACTCAGCGCACCGTTGCCAATCCCCTTTATCAGAGCCGACGTAAACGCTGTCGTGCCACCAGGATAGCGCGAGATCAAATACTCGCGGTAGTTGGTCGTCGGGTGCGCACCTGCCTGGGCCGGAATCGCCTTCGCGACGGCGAGAAGCACATCAGCCGTGGCTCGCGTATCGTAGACCGGATCCATCCCCGGCTGCTGCAGCGAGATCACTCCGGGGAGCGACTGCGCATCGCCCCACGACTCGATCGCGTGGCTATCGGGAAGGACGAGATCGCACAGCTCCGCGGTCTCGTCGGGGTAGCTCGAGAACGAAACCTTGAACGCCACCTTCGCCATCGCCTCGGCGACCTTCGCGCTCTTCGGACTCGTGAACACAGGGTTCGCGCCGCGCACGAGCAGCAGCGGCACCTGCCCCGCGCGCATCTTCTCGATCGCGTCGGTGAGCTCGGCGTCGGACGACATCCCCTCGAAGCTCTCGATCGGCTTCGCGGTGAGCACCGAGCGGCCGACGTTGCCGAACTTCTGATTGAGCCCGTTCACCGCGAGCGCGACTTCGTAGGAGCCGCCCGCCAGGAAGAGGCTCGGCACACCAGCCGCGATCTCGGCGGCGAGCGCCTGCAGCTTCGCCACCGGCACATCGCTCGCCTGCGCCGCTTGCGCAACGGAGCCCGAGTCGGCGAGAGCGTTCGCGATTGCGAGCTCGGAGCCCGGCTTGCACGCGATCCACTGGTCCGCGTTCATCCCGGTGAGCGAGCGGCGCGGTCCGACGTAGATCACGCGCGGTGCATCGGCGCCCTTCGCGCGCGCATCCGCGAACGAGAGCTGCTGAGGAACGTTCGCGCCCCACGTCTCGAGGAAGTCGGCGCCGAACGAGACGACGAGCTTCGCGGCCGTGAAGTCGAGCGACGGCCACGCCACGCCGTAGCTCTGCTTGTTGGCCGCGATCACTCCGCCCTCGGCGAGCGCCGCGTAGCTCAGATGCGCCGGGATGCCGTAGCCGGACAGCCACGTGTCGAGGAGGCCGGGAAAGCTCCCCGTCTCGTGCTGATTGATGAAGAGCGCGCTGCCCGCTTTCCCGCTCGACTGCACCGAGGTGAGCTGCTGCGTGAGGAGCGTGATCGCCTGCGCCCAGGAGATCGGCGAGAGCGCGCCGTTCTTGCGCAGCATCGGCTGACGATAGCGATCCGGATTGTAGAGCCCCTGCACCGACGCCTGTCCGCGCGAGCAGAGCGCGCCTCGGTTCAGCGGATGATCCGGATTTCCCTCGACCTTGAACGTGCGTCCGTCGCGAACCTCGAGCAGCACGCCGCAGCCCACCGCGCATTCGCGGCAGGTCGATGCGTAGTAATTCGAAACGCCCGGCACCGTCTCGTCGGGGTGCACGAGATAGGGAATGAGCTTCTCGCCCGTCTCGGACGAGCAGCCGATCGCGGCCGTGGTCGCGCCTGCGGCGCCGAGCACCTTGAGGAAGGTGCGGCGGCTCGTGCCTGGCTTCGGCTCGGTCACTGGCGTGGCGCTATCACTCATTCGCGATTCCTAGTAGTGACACGTGCTGCAGTCGTAGCGGGCTTTCCAGGCGGGATTCACGTTGCCGATGTGACAGTTGATGCACCAACCCATGTTGAGCGGCGCGTACTGGTAGACCCGGTTCATCTGCTGCACCTGTCCGTGACAGGTCTGGCAGGTGACACCGGCATTGACGTGGCGCATGTGCGGGAACTGCACGTAGTCGGGCACCTTGTGCACGCGCACCCACGGAATGGGCTGCTTGTTCTTCCAGTACGTCGTGAGCTTCTCGATTCCTTCGCTCGTGCGCGCGGGGAGTCCGTCCGTCGCCGGACGTTGCGCAGTGACGACCGTGTGGCAGCCCATGCATGTGTTGACGGCGGGGAGGCCCGGGTCCATGGCCTTGTTCGCCGCAAAGTGGCAGTAAAGGCAGTTCATGCCGAGCGTCTGAACGTGCCGCGGATGCGGGAAAGCTATGGGCTGCTCGGGGGAGCGTCCCTGGGGCGTAGAGCCACCCCAATAGCCCCACTCACCGCGATTGACGATGACGGTGTCGGGGGCCTTGTTGGTGGCGCGGGCGGATGGGAGCGCGCCAGGCGCAGTGTCGGGAGCGACGGTCGGCTGCTGTTGCTGCTGCGCGCCGGTGTATGCGGATGCGATTGCTGCAATGACGGTCAGCAGGACGAAGCCTGGAAGTACCGCCCACTTTTTCCGAATCGTCATCGCGCCACGGAAACGGTCCATTCAGAGGGCGCCGCCTTTGTGAAAAGGTTCACAAGCGGCGCAAGTGAAGCGGGAATCTGCACATGGGCGACAACACGCGCAAGTGGCACAGCGCGAAAGCGTTAGCCGACAATATAACTCCGGTATAAAGCTTTACTCAGGGCAGCTCGGCGAGCTTAAGCTGGCTTGTCTCGGGCGGAAGGAGCTCGAGGTTGGCCAGTGGAGCCTGCACGAGCCTGAGCGGCCACCCGCTTCCGAAGAGAAAGTGCTCGCCGCCGATCGTGTGCAGCAGATGCGCGAGATCATCCTCGGGAGGGCCCCAGATCCAGGAGATGTCCCACCTGAGGCGCGCGCGCTCCTCGGTCGTGAGCCCCCAGTGCGACTCCTCGATGAGCGCGCGACCCGCTGCGGTGACGATCACGTCGACGCGCGGATCGGCGCGCACGATCGCGCGAATGTGCGCACCGCTCAGATCGGGCGCGACGTCGAGCGCGCTCCGCTGACGCGCGTCCTCGAAGCGCGTCGTGAGCACGAGCGGGAGCCCGATCTCTCCGCACGCGCTCGCGAGATGCGCCAGCCGCGAATCGCCCGGCCCCATCCCCCACTGTGACGGATAGGCGCGGATGGCGCGCGCACCGAGCGCGTTGACGGCGATGAGCGCGGATTCCCAGCGTGGCCAGTCGGGACGAATCGCGGGCACTGGATGAAGCATCTGGCGGTGCGGCTCGAGCGCCGCGAAGAGCGCGAGGTTCCCCGCGGTGACATCCCGATGAAATGCGGTTGGAAGATGGCCCACCCACGCACCCGCTATGCCTTCGCGCTCGAGCACGCGCACGAGCACGTCGGCGTCCGGATGCGGGAGCTCGCGAAACGGGAAGGCACCGATGAAGCAGTTGACATCGATCATTGCGTCACGCGAACGGTGGCGTCGGTGCGGCGCGCGGCGACGCCGCTCGTCGGGATGTCGGGAAGCGCGTTGTGCGGAAAGATGCGCGCCGCGTTGCGCCAGCGAACCTCTGCGATCTCATCGTCGTTGAGTCCCACCGCCTCGAGCGCGCGCAGCTTCGCGAGCCCGGTCTCCATCGTGATGTCGCATCCCCACAGCATGCGCGTCGCACCGACGGACGCGTACACGAGATCGAGCATCCCGCGATCGACGCCGCTCCCCGAGAGATCGACGTAGATGTTCGTGATGTCGGCGACCGCCGCGCAGCTGTGTGCCCAGTCGCCGCCGCCGCCGATGTGCGCGAGGATGAACGACGCGCGCGGATGACGTACCGCGAGCCGCCCGAGGTCGACGCCGTCGGAGATCTCCTGTCCGGGCCACTCGCGCGTGCGATGCTGCCAGATGTGGTGCAGCAGCGGGAGTCCGCGCTTCGCCGCCTCTTCCGCGATCGGATCGAGCAGCGCATCGTCCGCGCGGCGACTCGCCGCGAGCTTGATGCCGACGGCCCCGCGGCCGACGCAGCGCTCGATCTCCTCACGGGCATGCGACGTGTCGTTCGGATTGACGGTGACGTAGCAGCGGATGCGATCGGGATGCGCGTCCTGCAGCGTGAGCATCGCGTCGTTCCCCGAGGTGACGTTTAAGAACGACGGAAAGTACGTCGGCGACTTGTGACCCCAGCTGCCCAGGATCGAGGCGATGTGCGCGCGAATGCCGATCCGCTCGCCGGCGCGGAGGCGCGAGGCGTTCACGCGCTGGTAATCGCTCCGCCCGGACGCCGCGTGATAGAAGTGCGCGTGCACGTCGACCAACGGTGTGCGCCCCGCGAGCGGCTCGTTGTCGGCGTCAGCCATCGGCGAGCTCCTCGCGCAGCGCGACGAATGCCGCGCTCGCGGCGCTCTCGATCTCGCCGACGTCGGACTCGTCGTGCGCGAGCGACGCGTAGTTGTACGCGCCGCGCTTGAAGAGCACACCCGCGTCCACCGCGAGCTCGGAGAAGCGCGTGCGCTGGTCGTCGTCGTCGAAGTCGAGCAGCCACATCGGTGCGATGCCGCGCACCGACACGCCGCCGATCCCGGATGCGGAGATCGCGCGTTGCACCCCCTGCATCATCTCTTCACCTGCCGCCCACAGCCCCTCGCAGACCTCGGCCTTCTCGTGCCAGTCGAGCACCGCGGCGGCGGCGGCGAGCGCGATCGTCTCGCCCGCCAGTGTCGAGGAGATCCACGCATCGTTCGCGGCGCGCATGACCGCCTCTCGCCCGACGATCGCGCTCAGCGGATAGCCGTTGGCGAGCGCCTTGCCGAAGACGGCGATGTCCGGCGTGATTCCGGAATATTCCTGAAAGCCGCCTGTGCGCAGACGAAAGCCCGTCTTCATCTCGTCGAAGATCAGCACGGCGCCGCGCTCGTCGGCGATCCCGCGCGCCGACTCGATCCACGCGGTGCTGGGCAGGCGCTCGATCACCGGCTCGATCACGATCGCCGCTAGATCGTCGCCCGTCTCCGCGGCGGCGCTCTCGAGTGCGGTAATATCGTCGAATGGAACAGCGGTGTAGTCCTCGTGCGCGCTCTTCACGGTGCCCGGGCCATCGGTGTACCAGTCGAGCCATCCGAAATAGCCACAGCCGATCACCTTCGCGCGACGCGTGTGCGCGCGCGCGATCCGCACGGCCGCCGCGACGCCTTCGGCCCCACTCTTGAGGAAGCGAACTCGCTCGGCGCACGGAATCACATCGGAGAGCCGCTCGGCGACCTCGACTTCGAGCACGTGCGAGAGTCCGGCGACATTTCCGCGCTCCGCCGCCTGCACGACGGCGGCGGTGACGGCGCCCTCCGCGTAACCGAGGGCGACGGCGCCGAGCGCCATGATGCAGTCGATGAGCTCACGGCCGTCGGCGGTCCAGATGCGGCAGCCCGATGCGCGAACGTAGTGCGACGGCATCTCCTCGTGCGCCTCTCCGTAGAGCGTCGCGAAGCGCTTGCTCCCGGTGGATGCGCCGCCGACTACGATCTTCTCGGCGCGCGTGCGCCAATCCTCCTCGACGATCTCCTCGGGATCCAGCTCTCGCTCGCTCATGCGGGGAAGAAGCCGACGGACGACGGCAGCGTCAAGTGCGCTCGTCGCGCGGGGGCGCCCCTGTCCGCTCGATGGCGCGCATGACCTCGATCGCGATCGAGCGCATCATGTCGATCTCGCGTGCGTCAGGGGAGGCGCGGTACGTGAGCGAGCGCAGCGAACGGAGAACGAGCTCCTCGTTGCGGGTGCGGAAGAAATCGATCGACGCGAGCGACCTGTCCGCGTCCGTGAAGAAACGCTCGAGCTGCTCGGAGCTTGCGGGGGGCGCGTCCTTGCGCGGCGGCGCGAGTGCGCGCGAATCGTCATTGGCTACGTGGAGCTCGTAGAGCGCGATGAGGACGGCCTGCGCGAGGTTGAGCGATGGATGGTCGCTCGTGGGGATGGTGACCACGGCGTGCGCGCGATCGAGCGACTCGTTGGAAAGGCCGTGATCCTCACGGCCGAAGACGATGGCGACGGGGCCCTCGATCGCGGCCGCGAGCATCGGCGCGGCGATCTCGCGGGGAGTCGTGAGCTTCCACTTGGCCTTGCGGCGCCGGGCGGTGAAGCCGGCGGCGAAGACGCAGTCCGCTATCGCTGCGTCGAGCGAGTCGAAGTGCCGGATCTGGGCGACGATGTCGCGCGTGTCGTGGGCGACGCGTTCGACCCGCGAGGGATCGTATTGCACGGAGTTCACAAGGCGCAGCTGGCGGACATCCATGTTCTTCATCGCGCGCACGACGGCGGCGATGTTGACGGGATCCTGCGGCTCGACGAGAACGACGCAGACGTTATCGAGGACGCTCACGACGGGAGTCGCAAGCGGAGAAAGCTCGCGAGAGGCTGGCGATCGCCGCGAAGATAGACGCGATCGCCGTGGGCGCCGCTCAGAACGAGCTGGCCGCGGCGTCGCTGACGAGTGGAGATCATGTCGTTGATGAGAATATCGAGCGAGACATCGTTGGCGTGGAGTGAAGACCGGGGAATAGTAAAGCGAAGCTCGTAGCCGCCGTTGGTCTCGCGCGATTCGGCGGTGATCGGCGGCGCGTCGTCGCCGCCCGCGATTCGGCGGACGCGCGTGCTGGAGAAATCGCGCTCCGGGACCGCGAGCCATGATGCGGGCTCGCGCCATCCCTCGCACCAAAGATGAAGCTGGACACCATCGCTGTTGATGTCGGCGCTCTCGTTGTCGAGCGCGGGATCGGGCGCGCCGGCCTCACGAAAGCAGAGCGGAGACTTGTGAACATCCACGCGAATCTCGAGCTCGAAGTGATCGGCATCGATGTCCACACGCGCGCGCGGCGTGTCGGCGTTGGACCATAGGTATTCGGAGGCGCGGTACTCGGGCTCGGCGAGGTCGCGGGAGAACGGGAGTGGATAGAGGCGAGTCGCTGGAGGCGGCGCGAGCTCGGCGGCATCGTGCTCGCTATTTTCGCGCTCGTGAAAGCCGGTGAGGAGCGTCGCGCTCTCAATCGGCCCGTCGAAGCGTGCGATGAACGCGCCATCGTCGCGCCACTCGTATGTGGTGACGACGCCGCCGCGCTGATTGACTCGCAGCTGCTGGTCGGCGATCACGACGCTGGAGACGGCTGAGCCCCGGTTCCAGACTGTACGTACGCGGCCCTCGCTTCCGTACATGCGCAGGATGAGGAATCGTTGAGTCCCGGCGCCCGGATGTCCCGGGGCCATGGCGCTCCACCACTCGGCCGCTCCCGTGCTGGTCGTCCACGCGAGTGTGGCGGCCGAGTCTTCGTCGACCATGCGGACGACCGTGTTCGCCGCAATGCTCGTGAATCGCGCGTCGCTCGCAAACGCGAATCCGTCCTCGAGTCCGTCGCCACCATCGAGCTGCGCGCGTGTCCAGTCGAGTGGTGTGCCCGATTCGAGTCGCACGCGCGCGTGGAAGGGAAGCTCGATGCGCACGACGTGCGTCGTTGACCAGCGAAGCTCGTCGATGACGTAAGCATCCGTAACGGTGAGCGCGCGCGTGGCTTCGACAGGCGGCTCGTCCGAAATCCGCGACCGCGCCTGAACCCAGCCGAGGTCTCCGCGCTCGTCGTAGGCCACGAGATATCCGTCGGTTCGCGGCTGCGAACGGCCGTTCACGAGAGGCGCGTTATGCGCGAGAGTGCTGCGATACCAGTGGAGCGAGCGGTCGACGTAGCTCCCCGTGCCCATGTCATCGAGAATGCGGCGACTCCCGTGCGCGAGCAGGACATTGAGCCGATCGGGATGTCCGTGTCCGCCGCCGTGATGACCGTAGTCGAGCGCGACGTATGCCTTCGCGCGGTCGCGTCGGAAGACGGCGATCCCCTGCCCTTCGAGGAGCGCCGACTGCATCGGCGCGCGGCCGAGCATGGGCAGCGACTCGCGAGCGAAGAGGAGCGAGCGCCAGCCGAGGTCCGAGCGAGTGAGCGCGCTCGCGGGCTCGTTGCGCTCGGACTCGGCCGCAGAGCGCCAGCGACCGGTGTCACGTTGAGGAATGTCGTCGGCGTAGAGCGCGGCGAGAGCAGCGGTGAGGCGATCGTCATCCGCGCGCGCGAGGCCGAGCTCGCACGACTCGGCGGTGCGCCACTGGCGGAGCGTGGCGCCGAACTGCGAGTCGCGGCGCGCGGGGAAAGTGAGATCCGGAAAGGCGGTGAGAAACGGCGTCGAGAAGCCTGCCTGGAATCGCGCGAGGAGCGGCGAGGGGAGTGTGTAGCCAGCCTGTTCAGCCATCGTCACGCCGTACCACAGTGCGCGATGAGAGAAGAGATGGTAATTCTCGCCCTCGTACCAGCTGCCATCCTCGAGCAATCCAGCACCCAGCTGGGCGACGAGTCCGGAGCGCGAGTCGACAGCGTGCGCGACGACGGCGTCGTCGCCGAGCGAGAGACCGGCAGCGATGAGAGCGGCGTTGTTCCAGAGCTGCCGGTTCGATTCGCCCTCGTCGTACGACCGAATGAGCGCTGCGCTCGGCACTGCGACGCGCTCGCGAAAACGCGCGGTGCAGGACTCGCCGGCGCCGGCAGCGTCGAGGAGATCGGCGGCGATGCACAGCTGCAGCAGCCAGATCGATTCGAGGTAGGTGCTGAAGAAGGGACGCGAGGGGCCGAGGATGTTGTCGTCGAGCGGATAGCGGCCGTAGCGATCGGCATACTCGTCGAGCGTGGCGCGCGCGAAGGCGGCGAGGCGGGGCTCGTCGCCGAGGGCGTGGAGCGTTGCGGCATGGACCGCTCGCTCCGCGCGCCAGAGCTGGGCGAACATGAGCCACCAGCGATGGTGACGCTCGCCGGTCTGAATCTGATCGCACGTCGGGCAGCGGTGTGCGTGGGGAGAGTAGGGATCGAAGTCGAGCGGCGCGCCATCGGTCGGACAGCGGCCGCCGTCGCGTGTGAGCATCGCCTTCTGCCCGGAGATCGCGGGTGCCTCGCGGAGGACGCGCTCCATGTCGGCGTGCAGAGAGGCTGCGAGCGGGGATAGTGCACCGGCAGCGACGCTGCGGCGTGCGCCGAGATCTCTTGAATTCAAGAGAATCATCTGGACGTCCCGGTTGAGTCGGAATGAAACGTCGACGTACCGAGAATGTGCCACGAGGCGAGCGTGGCGAGCTCACCGCGAAGATCCATCGTCACGCCGCCTAGACGGCGCGACGCGCCCTGCACTCCTCGCGCGTGGTAGATCCAGGCAACCGGGATGGCGTCGCCGAGCTCGCGCTCGACCGCGCTCCATCGCGCGCGCGCGCTCGAGTCGGGCGCAGCGCGCGCGGCGGCGAGGAGCGTGTCGAGGGTGGGCTCGTGGAAGCCGGCGTAGTCGAGCGCGCTGCCCGAGAAGCGGGAATCGAACATGGCGGAGAGATACGACAGCGAGAGATCGCCGGGAATGCCCGTGTAGAGCGCATCGAAGCGACGCGGGGTCGCGCGCGCCTCCGCGAGGAAGGATGCGAGCTCGCGCTGACGGATCTCGACGTGGACACCAATACGCGCGAGATCGGACTGAATCAGCTGCTCGGCGGCGTTGTCGGTGCTGCCGACGGTGAGGAGCTCGAGGGTGAGTTCGGAGTCGCCGCGAGAACGGGTGCCGTTTGCGCCGCGCGGCCACCCCGCAGCGTTCAGGAGCGAGTCGGCGCGCACCGTATCGAGCGTGAGCTCCGTGCGAGAGGCGTAGGGGTGAGTGGAGGGAATAACCGCGATCGACGGCTCACCATATCCGTGCACGGCCACGGCAACGATGCGCCGCCGGTCGATCGCGAGCGAGATCGCGCGGCGAACCCGCGCGTCGTCGAACGGCTTCTTCGCGACGTTGAAGACGATGCCGTACGATTGCAGCACCGGGTATTCGATCACGCGGAGCAGCGGATCGCGCGCGACGAGCGGCGCCATGGCAGGCGAGATCCCCGCGAGGTCGAGCTCGCCGCTCGTGAGGCCGGCGAACTTCGTCGCCGACTCATCGATCACGGCGATGATCACGCGCCGGAGCTTCGGCGCGCCGCCAAGAGCGACTGGAAAGGAGTCGTTGCGGGCGAGCTCCCAGCGCTGTCCCGCGACTCTCCGCAAGAAGCGGAACGGCCCGTTGCCTATCGGATGCACCGCAAAGCTGTCCGCACGCATCGCGTTCCGCGGGGTGCGCGCGAGACGATGCTCCGGAACGATCGGAAGCTCGCAGAAAATGGCCGGGAAGCGGGGCTGCGCTGCGGAATAGCGAATCGTGAGCGTCGAGTCGCTCTCCACGACAACGGTTGTGATATCGGCGAGATCGGAAGCGCGCGGGTAGCCGGTGGCGGGATCGCGCGCGGCGTCGAGGGTGAAGGCGACATCGCGCGCCGTGGTGGGCATGCCGTCGTCCCAGCGCAGGCCGCTCGCGAGCGTGAACGTCAGCGTGCGCCGATCCGGCGAGAAGCGCCACGAGCGCGCGTAGTACGGCGTGGGCAGGAGCGCCGAGTCGTAACGGGCGAGGGTCACGAAGAGCGCGTAGCGCTGCAGCTGCCTCGCAAGCGGATGAATCGTCACGAGCGGGTTCGCGCTCTCGAGATCCGCGCCGGACGCGATGACGACGGTGTCGCCCGCGCGCGGCGACGCGGCGCACGCGCTCGCCAGCGCGGCGATGGCGATGGCGACGACTGCGCGTGCCGCCGCGCGGGCTGATGTGCGGGTTGACGGACTGCGCGTGCGTATCATCATCCCCACATGCGTTCAGCCCTGCGCCAGCTCGTCGTCGCAATCGCGCTCTTCTGGGTCGTGTTGAGCCTCACCTTTTTTCTGGTACGGGCCGCGCCCGGCGATCCGGTGGCGTTCCTTGCACCGCCCGCGGCATCCGCGCCGGAGCTCGCTCGGCTTCGCGCGGCGCTCGATCTCGACGCGCCGCTCCCCGTGCAATATGCTCGCTGGGCGCGTGACGTGTTCGAGGGGAACCTCGGCACGAGCTTCGTCGCGCACCGCTCCGTCACGAGCGTGCTGGGCGACGCGATCCCCATCTCACTCGCCCTTGGCGGGATCTCGCTGCTGCTTACCTTCGTCATCGGGGTCGCGATCGGCAGCGTGCAGGGCGCGCACCGCGGAACGCGCGTCGACAGCGCGCTCACCGTCGTCACGACCACGATATATGCTGCACCGAGCTTCTGGCTCGCGCTCTCGTTGATCGCGCTGTTCACGTACGGCGCCGCGCGGCTCGACCTTCCGTCGTGGCTTCGGCTCCCCGCGTTCGGCGTGCGAGATCCCGCCGGCGATTCGGGCGTCGTCGATCTCGTGCGCCACGCGGTGCTCCCGGTCGCTACGCTGACGCTCGTCGGCGCCGCGGGGATCGCGAGATACGCGCGCACGTCCGTCGTCGAGCTCCTGCGGCTCCAGTGGGTGCGCACGGCAGTGGCGAAGGGAGTGCCCGCGCGATCGGTGCACGCGCGCCACGTGCTCGCGAACGCACTCCCGACGCTGCTGATCCTCTTCGCGCTCGCACTCCCCGGTGTGCTCGCCGGGTCGGTGTTCGTCGAGACGGTGTTCGGATGGCCCGGAGTCGGGCGACTCATGGTGAGCTCCATCTTCGCGCGCGACTACCCGGTGGTCGTCGGAGCGACGGTGGTGTACGCGGCGCTCGTGATCCTCGCGAATCTCGCAGCGGATCTCGCGCTGCCGTTGGTTGATGCGAGGCGGCGCACGTGACCGGATTCTGGAGGGGCGCGGGCACGCAGACGCGCGCGGCAATGCTCATGCTACTCGCGCTCGCGCTCGCCGCGCTCGTCGTCCCAGCCCTCGCGCACACGGATCCGCTCGCGATCGGTGATGCACTCGCGCTGCGTCTCCTGCCGCCGCTGTCCGTCGACGTCACGCACCATTTCCATTTGCTCGGAACCGATTCGTTCGGCCGCGATCTCTTCGTGCGCGCGATGCTCGCCGGCCGGCTCTCGCTCGCAGTGGGGATCGCGGGCTCCGCGCTCGCGGGCGCAGTCGGGATCGCCGTCGGGGCGATCGGCGGATGGGCGGGCGGCATGCTCGATCGCACTGCAATGGCCGTCGGCGATGTGCTGCTCGCGATTCCGCGCCTCGTGATCCTCCTCGTGTGCGCGGCGCTCTGGCCGCCGGGCGCTACCATGGTGATCACTATCCTCGTGCTCACCGGATGGATGGGCGTCGCGCGGCTCGTGCGCGGTGAAGTACGCGGGCTGCGCGCGAGGCCCTTCGTGGAGGGTGCGCACGCGATGGGCGCGTCGCCCGCGCGCGTGCTGTGGCGGCACGTGCTCCCCAATGCGCTCGCGCCCGCGATCGTCGCCATCGCCCTCGGCGTGGGGAGCGCGGTGCTGCTCGAGAGCGGACTGTCCTTTCTCGGACTTGGCATTCAGCCTCCGCAGCCGAGCTGGGGGAACATGATCGCGGATGGCCGCGAGATGATCGTGCTCGCGCCGTGGATCGCGCTGGCGCCGGGGATCGCGCTCATTCTCACCGTACTCTCGTGCACGCTGCTCGGCGACGCGCTGCGCGACAGGCTCGCGGGTGATGAGCTCGAGACGATGCGCGCGCGCTCCTAGCGCACGAGGAGGGTGACGACCGCGCGTGGGGCCGCGGAAAACGCGACAGAATTATCTTGAATTAAGACGATTTTTCCGGGCATTTCGTCGAGTCGCGAGGCCCGCGCCTCGGTGATGGGCAAGCCGAGCGACCAGCTGCCGGCGACCGCGCGCTCGGTGAGATTGACGCAGCGGAGCACGAGCCAGGCACCGTCCTCGCTGCTCTTGATTGCGGAGAGCGCGAGGCCCACCCCTTTCAGCGACACGCCGAGCGTGGATAGCGGGAGCGCGGTGACCGAGCGAATGGTGCGTCCAGCGAGCGGGTGCAGCACGTCGTCGGCAGCTCGTTCGATGTATGCGATCGTTGCATCATCGCGCGCGCCGTGTAGCAGCAGCGCGAAGCCACCGCGGAAAGTGCCGGGCTCCTGCGCCTCGGGCGTGCTTGCGGGCCACCCCGCGTGTCCGGGGCGCTCGGGGAGATCGTTGCGCGAGAGCTCGCCGACGGAGCGCAGCAGCGTGAGTGCGAGGGTGCCATCCGCATTCGCTTCATATTCGCCGAGTCCATCGGAGTAGAGCGTGGCGCCGCGGTCGCGCGAGGTGAGAGTGACATAGCGCGCGAGTGGCGCCGCAGCGGGCGGCGACTCCGAGGCGTGCGGCGGCGCGATGATCGCCTCGCGACGAACCGGACCGAAGGCGGCGTCGGCGAAGACCTCGGCGTTTGCAACGTCGGTCGCGACACGAAGGCGCAAACGATGATCGAGGAGTCCGTTCTCGCCATCGACGTCGATGCGGATGAAGTCGGTGCCGGCGTCGAGGGAGAGAGTGAGCGTGCCAAAGGCGACACGCGGCGCGAGCATGCGCAGCTGATCGTGGTACTCGGCGCGCCACTGAATCACGAGTGAGGCGCGCAGTGGGCCGCGAAGGGCGAGCCGCGGGCTCGAGAGCTCGGCGAAGCGCGCGTCGCCGCGGAGCGACGGCGTGTAAAGATCGCCGGCATCGGTGACGCTCTCGATCGAGAGGAGGGATGAGATCTCTCGCGCGCCCGTGGTGGTGGCGATGCGCACTTTCCCTCTCGGGTCCGACTCGATGCGGAGCGCGGCGTTCTGCATCGAAAGCCCTTCGGTGCGCACCTCGTCCTCCACGCGAACGATCGTCGCCGGATCGCCGCTGTCGAGAGCGAGCGCGCGCGTGCCGTAGCCGGATATTGGCGACACCCACGCCAGCGCGCGCGTCGATTCGGCGAAGTCGTCCCAGGGATAGTGCTGCGGCGACTCCACGCGCTCGTGGCGGCGCGTTCCCGTGAGCCGCTGCACGACGACAGTGCCGCCGTCCAGCATCCAATTCGGAAGCGCCTGACCGATCGGCATCGCATCGCCGGTGCCGGAGCCGGGGCCGACGCGAATGTGATCGCGGGCGACGAGCACCTCGACCTCGGCAACGCCTCCGCGAGTGCTGGCAGCGGGATTGCAGACGACCACCTGGGATTTCCACTCGAGCGGATCGGCGCGTGTCGCGATGGCGTCGTATCCGAGGAGATCGAACAGCGCATCCTCGCGCAGCCCGGCCGATTGCACCTCCACGTCTTCGAGCCGCGCCGCCATCGCGCGTGCCACCGCATCGACGGAGCAGCCGCAGAGCGTGTCGTGCGGCTGGCATTGGAGCAGCGTCCTCCACGCCGATCGTAGCAGCGCAGGGCGAGCCGTCGCCCGGGTGCGCTCCGCCAGCGCGACCCACGGCTCCGTGTTGCGGAGCAGTGAGCGCTCGGCGCGCGCGGCGCGGCGCTTGAGCGAGCTGCGCGTGGCGAAGGTGCCTTGGAGCGTCCACGTGTAGCCGTAGGAGTCGCGCAGCTCGCCGCTGACTGCGCCTATCTCACCTTCTCGCACCGATGCCGCATCGACGATCGCGCGCGCGAAGTCGCCGAGGCTGGTGAGTCGCACGTCGTCCGGCTTCGCGGCGCTCGCGAGCGCGCTTACGGCCTCCGCGCGGCCGAGCTGGCGCGCGTGATGGTCGGCGCCGTTGGGAAGGAGCACGTTCCCCGTCGTCGCGCGAGGCGCGAGCACATCGCGGAGCGCGCGCCAGCGATCGCGCACATCGCTCTCCTCGAGGGGAAGCGACGAGCCAAGCTCGTAGCCGCTCGGCGAGAGATGATAGAGCAGCGCCGAGCTTCCGTCGGGCGCGCTCCAGCGTGCGACGTCGCCACGCGGATGTGCCGTGCCGCCGTAGCCGCGCCAGAGAACGATGAGCTTCATCCCGAACCCTGCGGCGATCGCAGGCAGCATTGCGGGATGGCCGAAAGCATCGGGCGAGTAGAGAACCCTGGGCGCGGAGGCGCCGAGCGCGCGGAGTACTGCGCCGCCTGCGAGCAGGTTGCGCACGAGTGATTCACCGGACGGGATCAGCTCATCGGCGAGCACATACCACGGCCCGGCCTCGAGCGAGCCGTCGCGGAGCCGCGCACGCAGCTCGTCGCGCCGCTCGGGGCGCACCTCGAGATAGTCGTCGAGCACGATCGCCTGCCCATCGAGCAAAAAGGGCGCGAGGTCATCGCGATCGTCGAGAAGCGCATCGATGAGGGCGACGAGGCGCTGACGGAATCTCGCCGCGGGGTGATACCACTCACGATCCCAATGCGTGTGGCTCACCACGTGAACGATCAGCGGGCGCTCGGCGGGAGTCGTCATGGCTTCGCAAAGCTGCGTGCGCAGCGCCGATCGTGCAACGCGCGCCGATCGTGCCTGGAAAAAAGCGAGGCGACCCGAAGGCCGCCTCGCTCGTTCCCAATCGTTCCTGAAACTAGACGGCAGGCCGTCCGGTCACGAGGCGCCACACGATCGCGATGACCGCGAGCACGAGCAACAGGTGAATCAGGCCGCCGCCGACGTGGAGCACGAAGAAGCCGAGCAGCCAAAGCACGAAGAGAATTACCGCGATCGTCCACAACATTGTCGGGCTCCGCGAAAAGGAACTGTGTCCAACTCTTGTCCGTTCATAAAGCAACTCGCGTACCAGACGGAACCGAAGTAGCCTTAACGCGAATACTGACGCGCTAGACGACCTCGGCCGAAGGTTGTGCATGGCGATAGAACACGTTTCGGACACCGCGCGCTGGGTTGCGGTATACCGCGCCATGGAGAGCGAGCGCCCGGACGCCCTCTTCCACGATCCGTTTGCTCGCACGCTCGCCGGCGAGAAGGGCGACGAGATCGTGCGCACGATAAGGGACGGCAAGACGATGGCGTGGGCGATGATCGTGCGCACGCAGCTCTTCGATGAGATCATCCTCGCGGAGGTCGGCACGGATGGGATCGACCTCGTGCTCAACCTCGCGGCAGGGCTCGATGCTCGCCCGTGGCGGCTCGCGCTCCCTCCAACGCTGCATTGGGTGGACGTCGACCTGCCGGAGATTCTGCGCTACAAGCTCGAAACACTCGGCGACGCGAAGCCGCGCTGCTCCTACGAGGCAGTAGAGGCGGATCTCACCGATGCGACGGCGCGACGCGAGCTTTTCGCCCGTCTCGGCGCACGCTCGAAGCGAGGCCTCATCGTGACGGAGAGGTTGCTCATCTATCTGAGCGACACAGACGTGGGCGCGCTCGCGTCGGATCTGCGGGCGGAGCCGTCGTTCACGCGCTGGGTGATCGATCTCGCGAGCCCGCGCCTGCTCAAGATGATGTCGAAGTCGTGGGGGAAAGCGGTCGCGTCGGGAAACGCGCCCTTCAAGTTCGCTCCGGCGAACGGCACCGACTTCTTCCAGGAGTTTGGTTGGGACGAACGCGCGTACCACTCGACGATGGAGGAGGCCGAGCGCCTCGATCGCGAGATGAAGATGATGTGGCTGTGGAGATTCCTGGGGCGCTTCTATCCCGCGAAGATGCGCGACGAGTTTCGGCGCATGTCGGGAACCGTGGTGCTCGAGCGCATTTAGCGCGAGAGGGCGCGCGCCTTGCGCTCGCGCCAATCCGCAACCGCGGTACGAATCTCGATTGCATTGCCGTAGTGGCTGAGCGGGATCTCGTGCGACTCCTCCTTCGTCACCACGATCGCCGAGCGCTCGCCAAGGCGAATGTCGATGATATCGGCCCATGCGACGTTGAACTTGCGAAAGGGCGAGAGCCTCGCGCGGAGGCCCGCATCGTCCACGCGCACGAAGCGCCGTTTCCACGAGAAGCCGCTGAGTACCCCGTGCGCGAGTCCGGTGAACAGCGTCACGACACCGAGATAGAGTATGGCGTGCTCGTAGAGCGGCTTACCACCGGGATGCGTGGAGATTACGGCTTCGAGAATGAGAAGCACGCCTGCGACGACATCGAACCACTCGGGCCCAGAGTGCTCGTGCGCATGCGCGGACGACGCCGGGCTCTTTCCCAGCCGCTTCCGGGCCTCCTTGCGCACCTCACGGGCGAACATCACGAGCAGTGCGGCCGCGACCGCGATCTCCGCGATCGCGAGTATGCGTCCATTGGTCCCGGGAAAGTCGAGACGATCGATACCGGCGAGGAGGAGCGGGATGCCGCTCGCGACGTGCTGGACCTTCTGCCACCAGACGCCGAGCTGGCGCCGCCTGTCGTCGAGGCGAATCGTGATGCTGTCTGATGACATGACACAGGATGGAGCGCGCAATACGGAAATGGAAGGTCGTGCGCGGTTGACCGATACCCGGATTCAGTCGAAGTTCAGAGGCGTCGCACACTCACACGGAGCGCCATGCATTCGCTCGGAGATCTCTGGCACCAGTACTCTGATCCAACGGCTCTGATCCAGTGGGGCGGATACGTCGGGCTGGCGCTCATCATTTTCGCCGAGACCGGGCTCCTGATCGGATTCTTTCTTCCGGGTGATTCGCTGCTGGTCTCCGCAGGCTTGATCGCGTCGCGCGGCACGCTCGATGTGTGGTTCATGTGCGCGATTCTCACGGTTGCCGCGGTTCTCGGACAGACGGTCGGCTACGCGATCGGGCACGCGGCGGGGCCGAAGCTCTTCGCGCGTGAGAACTCGATGTTCTTCAAGCGAAGCCACCTCCAGCGTGCGCACGACTTCTACGAGAAACACGGCGGCGCGACGATCGTGCTCGCGCGCTTCATGCCGATCGTCCGCACGTTTGTTCCAGTCGTCGCAGGCGCGGCGCGGATGAGCTATCGTCCCTTCCAGCTGTACAACGTCATTGGCGGCATCGCATGGGTATGCGGTATGCTCATGATCGGATACGGCCTCGGCCGCTACATCCCCGGGATCGATAAGAACATCGACAAGGTTATCATTGTAGTAATTCTGGTTTCGCTCGCGCCTGCACTCATCGGCGCGTGGCGCCGCAAGCACGCCGCGGTCGCAGAGGTCGCGACCCCGGATCTTCGCTCGACAATAACGGAGGATTGACAATGGCTTTTACACTCCCGCCGCTCGGCTACGACTACGCTGCCCTCGAGCCGCACATCGACGCGCGCACGATGGAGATCCATCACACCAAGCATCACCAGGCGTACGTGACGAATCTGAACGCCGCGATCGAGAAGACTCCCGAGCTCGCGGACAAGTCGCTCGAGTGGCTTCTGCAGAATCTCTCATCGGTCCCTGAAGCCGTTCGCAGTGCCGTTCGCAACAACGGCGGCGGACACTGGAATCACTCTTTCTTCTGGCAGATCATCGGCCCGAAAGCGGGCGGCGATCCAACCGGCGCCGTCGGCGATGCCATCAAGGATTCGTTCGGTGACTTCGCGAAGCTGAAGGAGCAGGTGAACGCGGCGGGGCTCGCGCGCTTCGGCTCCGGCTGGGCGTGGGTCGTGGCCGACAAGAGCGGCAAGCTCACGATCGAGAGCTCGCCGAATCAGGACACGCCGGTCAGCGAGATGAAGACGCCGGTTTTGGGCGTCGACGTCTGGGAGCACGCCTACTATCTCAAGTACCAGAACCGCCGCGCCGACTATCTCGCCGCCTGGTGGAACGTCGTGAACTGGGCCGAGGTCTACAAGAAGTACGAGGCGCGCTAGCAGCTAGCGCGCGGCGTTCATCGCGGCGCGTCGCCCTCGAGATAGGTGTACCCCTCGAGCCCCGCGACGTAGTCCGCGATGAACGTGTTGGCTTCCTGGCGCGTGAGATTCGACGCCGCGGAGACCTTTCGCCTGAACGTCGTCAACAGATCGGACGCGTGGAACTGCACGTAGTTCAGCACCTCGGTCACCGTATCGCCGTGCACGAGATCGGTCACCTCGTAGCCTGACTCCGAGAGCCGCACGTGCACGGCGTTCGTGTCACCGAATAGGTTGTGCAGGTCGCCGAGAATTTCCTGGTACGCTCCGGTCAGGAAAATGCCGAGGATGTACGGCTCCCCCGGCCGGTACGGATGCAGCGGGAGGCTCGGGCTTCCATTCTTCCCGCCGACGAAGCGATCGATCTTCCCGTCGGAATCGCACGTCACATCCTGGATGGTTCCGCGACGTTCCGGCTGCTCGTCGAGACGATGGATCGGGATGATCGGAAAGATCTGGTCGATCGCCCAGCTGTCGGGGAGCGACTGAAAGACGCTGAAGTTGCAGAAGTAGCGGTCGATGACCCGCGCCTCCAGCTCCTCAATGATGTCCTCGTACTCTTCGCGATCCTTCTGCGCCATCACTGCGACCGCGTTGACCGTAGCCGTGTAAAGCTGCTCGGCCATCGCGCGCGCGCGGAGGGAGAGCACGCCGCTGTTGAAAAGCGCCTGCGCGCGCTCCTTCGCGAACGTGGCGTCGTGGTAGACCTCGCGCGCGGAGCGTCCGGAGATCGACTGGAACGAGTCCTGAAGATCGTGCAGGATCGCGTGGTCGTCGTCGGTGAGCACCGGTAGCTCGACGTCCTGCTGCGACTCGACGTCGATCACGTTGAGCAGGAGCAGCGCGTGGTGCGCGGTGAGCGCACGCCCCGACTCAGAGATGAGATTCGGCATCGGGATCTCGAGCTCGCGGCACATTTCGGCGAGCGTGTACACGACATCGTTCGCGTACTCCTGCACGGAGTAGTTGACGCTCGCGGTGACCGTCGAGCCCGAGCCATCATAGTCGATGCCGAGCCCGCCGCCGACGTCCACGTGGCTCACGCGCACGCCCGCCGTGTGAAGCTCGGCGTAGAAGCGCGCAATCTCCTGCAGCCCGGATTTGATGTAGCGGATGTCCGTGATCTGCGAGCCCAGGTGGAAGTGGATGAGTTTGAGCACGTCGAGACGGCCGGCATCACGCAGCTTGTCGACCACCCGAACGAGCTCGCTCGCGCTCAAGCCGAACTTCGACTTCTCGCCGCCACTTTCGGCCCATCGGCCGTAGCCCTCCGAGGCGAGCTTGATGCGGACGCCCGCATGCGGCGTGATCCCCATCTCATCGGCGACGCGGAGGAGCACATCGAGCTCGCCCTCCTGCTCGATCACGATGAAAACCTCGTGCCCGAGCTTCTGCCCCATGAGGGCGAGGCGCATGAACTCCTCGTCCTTGTAGCCGTTGCAGACGATCAGGTGATTGGTGGTCTCGGTGAGCGCAAGCACCGCCTGGAGCTCGGGCTTGCTGCCGCACTCGATGCCGACACCGTGCGCCGCGCCGAACTGCACGATCTCCTCGACGACGTGCCGCTGCTGATTGACCTTGATGGGGTACACGAGCGTGTACGTGCCGTCGTAGTCGAACTCCTTGATCGCGCGATCGAACGTTCCGCAGAGTGTCTCGATGCGGGAGCGCAGGATGTCACTGAACCGGAGGAGTACCGGAAGGCCGACGCCCTGCGCGGCGAGGTCCATCGCCATGTTGAACAGGTCCAGCCTGAGCTCGGGGCGGTTGAGGTCGGGACAGACGACCGCATGTCCCTGCTCGTTCACGTCGAAGTAGCCGATCCCCCAGCCTTCGATGTTGTAGAGCGCGCGCGACTCGTCAATGCTCCATGTAGTCGCTGCGACGGAAGGAGGACTTGCCTCCACTCGAGTTGCCATGCGGCGAATCTTACGGACCTGTGTTGTTCTTCAACAGTACCGATTTCGTCACGGGAAGAGGCGGCGCATCGTCCAGCTCTCGCCACTCCGCTCGAACAGACGGCGCTCGTGCAGGCGGAACGCGCCGGCGTGCCAGAACTCTATGCGCGCGGGGAGAACGCGACGTCCGGTCCAGTATGGCGGGCGAGGCACAGGCTTGTTCCCGTAGAGCTGCTCGACCTCGAGCACGCGGCCGCGCAGCTCGTCCATACTCGAGAGCGTTTCACTCTGGCGGGATGCCCACGCGCCGATCTGACTCTCGCGCGCGCGCGAGGCGAAATACGCGTCGGCCTCGGCGTCCGTCACGGGCTCGACATTCCCTTCAACGCGAATCTGAATCTCGAGCGCAGCCCAGTGGAAACAGAGCGCGGCGCGCGGTGTCGCCACGAGCTCGCGCCCTTTGCGGCCATTCATGTTCGTGTAGAAGACGAAGCCTCGCTCGTCTACGCCCTTGAGGAGCACGATGCGAACGGACGGTGCGCCGTCCGGGCTCACCGTCGCGAGCGACATCGCGGTGGGATCGGGGAGAAGCGCGCGATCGACTCCCTGTGCCTGTGCGAAGAGCGTACGAAATTCCTCGATGGGATCCATGCGCGAAAGCTATTCGGGATGCGGGGGATTCGAAGGCGGAAGGCGTTGCGAAACCGATGAATTCTCCGTCCATTACCAGCCGTGACCTACGATCCCAGGCTGGTTCCCGTCGCGCCGACGCAGGGCGCGCCCGTATCGATTGCGCTTACGCCGTTCTGGATCGGCTCGGCAAACGGGTCGGCGCTCCCGCTTCTCCTGCCGGGCGTCGCGCCGCGACACGTGGCACTGATGGAACGCGAAGACGGCTTCTATCTCTCGCCGGTCGCGAACGTCTACCCCGCACCGCAGTTGAATGGACGCCCGGTGTCCGGACTGACGCGCCTGGCGGATGGCGACGTCATCCAGGTGGTGCCGGGATCGGTGTGGAGGCTGGAGACGGGCGAGCCGTTGCCGGTTGCGGCCGAGGAAGTGGACGAAGGCTTCGTCGGCGTGGCGCCGAGGAGCGGGAAGAAGAGAAAGAAGCGGAAGGCGGGGCGCAGCGGCGGCGGCGGATGGCGCACCATCGCGGTATGGGCAGGCGTGCTGGTGGTCGCGGCGCTGCTCGTCATTGCGGGGATCGCGGTGTACAACGGGGCGACGCACGAATCGCAGATGACGCCGCTGTCCGACACCGATGCTGCGCTGTTCGATTCGCTGCTGCTCGTGAGCTACGACCACATGGAGCGCGGCTCGACGCTGCTCGACCTCAGCCTCGGCGATCAGGCGCTTCAGGAGTTCGCGCGCTCGACGAACGTCCTCGAGACGAGCAGGCTGCGCGACAATCCGTGGGTGAAGCCGCGGATCGCCGCGCTCGAGGCGACGATCGCGCAGGTCTATCGCACACGGAGCGTGGCTGTGCCGGCGCAATATCGGAATGCGAAGGCGACGGTGAGCACGGCCACGTCGCTGAAGGCACAGCTGTCGGCGGCGGATTTCGCGGCGCGCTTCGGAGCCATGGAGACGCGCTTCGCGTCGCAATACCATCGGCAGCTGGTAGTCACGGGGCGCGATCACCCCGAGCATCTCTCGCTCTACGGCAAGGGCGGAGCGATCGACATGCGCGTGAACGATCTCTCCCGTGCTGAGGTGCAGTGGATCGTGAGCAACTGCCGAGCGGCGGGAATTCGCGTGAAGGACTTCTCGACGGATTCGGTGCTGCAGGCGCAGATCCAGGGCGCGATCAAGGCAGGGTTGGCAGATCGTGCAGGCACCGGAGTGCACCTGCACGTCGATCGCTTCGCGGACCGGCACGACCGGTACACGGTGAGCTGGTCAGGCGCCGTCGAGAAGGGCGAGAAGCTCGAGGACTGACTGCGGGCGCTGCTGGGAATGGGGAGCGAGAGCAGCGTCGAGCGCGCGGCGGTGCGACTCGGAGAGCTCCGATTCTCGAGGGGTGAGATCGCGAGTCGCGCCTCCGACGATGCGAGAGCGGAGCTCGGGCTCGGATTCGGCGCCGTGCATCATGTGCGGCGTAGCGCCGAGGAGTAGCTCGTGCAGCAGGGCGCCGAGGCCGTAGATGTCGACGGTGTCCGTGTTCGCGGTCGCGGGGTCGCGGAGGAGCTCGGGCGCGGCGTAGCCGAGGGTGCCGACGTCGATGTCATCCCAGCCATCGGCGGTCGAGCGCGCGCCGCGGCGAACGGCGACGCCGAAGTCGGCCAGGTGCGGAGTACCGTCGATACCGAAGAGGATGTTGCTCGGCTTGATGTCGCGATGCACGACGTCGCGCCCGTGAGCACACGCGACCGCGCCCGAGACCCTGCGAAAGACTCGCAATGCCGCATCGATTGGAAGAGAGACGAACGCGTTGATCTCCGCCAGCGATCCGCCCGGCACACGCTCGAGGAAGAGCGCCGGTAGCTCTTCGATCACGCTGTAGCACTGCACGACTCCCTCACACCCTTCGAGCCGGCGCTGAAGCATCCCTTCGGCGATGAGGCGCTGGCTCAGCTGATCACGCGCCCGCATAGTCGGAGCGAGTCGCTTGAGCGCCATCTCGCGGCCATCGGCGAGCGTCACGAGGACGAGCTCGAAATTTCCACCCCGACGCGACAGGCGACGACCGAGTCGCCACGGCGGCCCCGGCACCGCCACTACGTGAACAAAAACTTGATTCTGCTCACATCCGCCAGCACGAACTCGTCGCCGTCGTCGAGGTTGTGATCCTCGCCGCGATCGAGCTTCTGATCGTTGAGCGACGTGCCGTTTTGCGATGAGTCGACCAGCCAGAAGCCGCCGTCCTTCTTGATGATCGAGCAGTGGTAGCGCGAGATCACGTTCTCACTGTCGCTCAGCACCAGATCGTTCTGCTCCTCCGGCTTGTTCCCCATCGCGGCGCCGATTCGAAAGACGTCCTTGTCGAGAGCGATCAGCTTTCCCCGCCCCACACCGTCGACGACCTTGAGGATCGCCTTTCGCGCAGCTGCGTCGGCCTTCCTTTGCTTATCGTGCTCCCGCTTCGCACGGAGCAGCTGGATCACCAGCAGCACGCCGGCGACTGCCACGGCCAGAGCGATCGCGCCGAAGATCAACAGCTTCTTGCGTGTGGCGGCCGCCTTCCGCTTGTCCGCGATCGTCGCTTTGAGCGAGAGCGCGCGCGGATCGTCGGGCGATGTCGAGAGCACGTCATCGACCATCATGCCGGCTGTCTTGAGATCGCCGGCGTCGATCGCCGTCTCCGCGGCGCGGAGCTTGTCGCGCTTCGCAGCGTTCGCATCCTCCTTCGACTTCTGCGACGCCGCATCGCGTGCGTGTGCCGCATCGATGTCCTTCTGCGCCTGATCGAAGCCTATCCGCGCCTCGGTATCCGAGCCGTCGATGATGAGCACCATCTTGAAGAGCTCCGCGCGCTCCTCGGCGTTTGCCTCGGTCGTATCGCGATTGAGCCCCTTCTCACGCGCCTGCTTGATCAGCCGGTCCTTGTCCGCCTGCTGCGTGGGCGTGAGCGCATTCGGCGGCGTGACCGGCGGCGCCTGTGCGGCCGGCGCAGCCGCGGCGGGGGGCGGGGGTGGCTCGGGCTTCTTCTTTTTCCAGAAAAAGATTCCCTGTGCGCGCGCGCCCGCGGGTGCGAGCATCGCCAGCGCGAGTGCGGCGCCGAGCAGCAGGCGCGTCGCGCCCTTCCCCCTCGCGCGCATCCCGATCACACCGTCGCCGGCTCGACCGGCGCTTGTGCCGGAGGCGCTGGCGGCGCCACCGCAGCCTCCGCCGCCTTCTTCTTCTTGCTCGCCTCGATCTCCGCAGCATCCTTCGCCACCTGAGCCACGGAACCGGTGACGATGAGCACGTCGTCATCCTCGCACATGATCCGGACGTGCGACTCGGGCGGGAGCTCGCCGCTGATGATCGTGCGCGAGAGCTCCGATACCACGAGCCGCTCCACCGTCCGCTCGACCGGCCGCGCCCCGTAGGCAGGATCGTACGCGAGCTGCGCGAGGAGCTGCACCGCGTCGTCGTCGGCCTCGAAGGTGACCTGATGCTCTTCCATCAGGCGCGTGCCGATGCTCGCGAGATTCATCCGCACGATCTTCTCGAGTATCGGGAGGTCGAGTGAGTTGAACGGGATCACGGCGCTGATGCGGTTGAACAGCTCCGGTCGCAGCGACGACTGCACGACCTTCATGAGGATCTCCTTGCGCTGCTCGAGATCGTCGGTCGCTGCCATCGCTTCCTTCACGCCGAGATTCGACGTGAGGATGACGATGGTGTTCGTGAAGTCGACGAACCGTCCCTTCGCATCCGTGAGGCGCCCTTCGTCGAGGACGCCGAGGAGGATGTCGATGACCTCGGGGTGTCCTTTTTCGATCTCGTCGAAGAGCACGATCGAGTACGGCGAGCGACGCACCTGTTCCGTCAGAAATCCGCCCTGATCCGATCCGATGAGCCCCGGACGAGATCCGATCAGCCCGGAAACAGAGCCAGCATCCTTGTACTCGGCCATGTCGATGCGGATGAGCGCGGAGTCATCGTCGAACAGCGCCTCCGCGAGTCCCTTCGCGAGCTCCGTCTTGCCGACACCCGTGGGTCCGACGAAGAGAAACGACGCGGGTTTCCGCTTCTTGCGCAGATCCGCGCGCATGCGGCGCGCGGCGTCGGCGAGATAGTCTGCGGCGTCATCCTGGCCGAGCACGCGCTCGCGAAGACGCTCCTCGAGCTTGAGCAGCCGCTCGCGCTCGCTCTCCATCATGCGCGAGATTGGAATGCCGGCGCGTCGCGCCACGACCTCGGCGATCATGTCCGGGCCGACTTCGGCGGGAACGAGCACCCCGGCGGCGGAGAGCTTTGCCCACCGCGCATCGAGATCGGCCTGCTGGTCGCCGAGAAACTTCAGTGCGCCATAGCGGAGCTCCGCGGCCTTCGCCACATCGCCCGCGCCTTCGGCCGCGTCGAGCTCGGCCTGCTTCTGCTGCGTCGCCTTGCTCGTTGCCTGCAGTCCGTCGGACACTTCCTTTTCGTCCTTCCAGCGTGCGAGGAGCGCGTCGAGCTCCTTCTGCTTCTTCGCCGCATCGGCGGTCGCGTTCTTGAGATCGTCGCCCTTGCCGCCACCGGAGCCCTTGAGCGCCTCTATGCGCGCATTGAGACGCACGAGCTCGCGTTCCTTCTCGTCAATCTGATTGGGCTTCGACTCGAGCTGCATGCGGATCCTCGCGGCCGCCTCGTCGAGAATGTCGAACGCCTTGTCGGGGAAAAATCTGTCGCGGAGGTGACGACGTGCGAGCTTCACGACCGATTGCAGTGCGTCCTCGCTGATGCGCACGCCATGATGCCGCTCGAAGTTGCCCTTCACCCCGCGAAGCATCGCGAGCGTCATGTCATCATCCGGCTCTTCGACGATCACTTTCTCGAAGCGGCGAGCGAGCGCGCCATCCTTCTCGATGTGCTCGCGATACTCGTCATGCGTGGTTGCCCCGACACAGCGGAGCTCACCGCGCGCGAGCGCAGGCTTGAGGATATTCGCCGCGTCCATGCCGCCCGCGTTTCCGCCCGCGCCAACGAGCGTGTGCAGCTCATCGAGGAAGAGGATGATGTCGTCGGTGCCGCGTACCTCGTCGACGATCGCCTTGATCCGCTCCTCGAACTCACCGCGGTACTTGGCGCCCGCAACGAGCGCAGTGAGATCGAGCGAGAGGAGCCGGCACTTGCGCAGCGACTCCGGCACATCCCCGGCGGCGATGCGAAGCGCGAGCCCTTCAACGACAGCGGTCTTCCCCGTTCCCGGATCGCCGACGAGCACCGGGTTGTTCTTCGATTTGCGCAGCAGCGTCTGGATGAGCGCGCGCGTCTCGACATCGCGACCGATCACCGGCGAGAGCTTCCCGTCGCGCGCACGCTGCGTGAGATCGGTCGAGAACTTCGCGAGCTGACTCTGCCCGGCATCCGCCGTCGTCTCCTCGGCGGGCTGCATCACGGCCGGGTTGTCGAGCGCTGCACCGATCGTCTCCGCCGTCCACCCCGCATCCTTGAGCGCCGTCGCGAGCTCGCCGGAGCGAGAGTCCGTCGCGGCGAGCGCAACCTCGAGCGCACCGACGGTGCCGCTGCCGCGCTTGTCCGCCACCGCGAAGGCGCGATCGAGAAGGTCGCGCAGGGAACGCCCCGCGATCGGCTGCCGTCCCGGCTCGAGCTTCGTCGCATCGCGCTCGTCGGGCGTCCGCTCCACGGCTGCGAGAGCCGCGGCCGCATCGAGCTTCACCTGCGCCGCGACGTGCGCGAGCGCGCCCCCCTTGTCGAGCAGCACCTGCATCAGATGCTTCGCGTGGATGTATCCCGAGCCCGCGCGGGCCGCGACGCGACGCGCGGACTCGAGCGCGGCGGAAAGGTCCATGGCGAGACGACTCAGATCCATCGGTGGCTCTCCTTGTTTGGCAAAGCGAACAGCGACCCGGCGCATCCTGCGCGCCGGGGGGCGATCACTTGGGTTTCTTCAGTTTGATGACCGGCGTGCCCATCGGCGTCTGATCCGAATGCGCCTGCGGCGACGAAGTCGGCTGCGGCGCGGCCTGCGCGACGGGCGACACCGACGGCGCCGGTGTCGAGAGCGGGGGTGGACCGCTACCCTCGGCGATCAGCCCGAGGCGACGCTGATAGAGCAGCGCGCCGCGCACACGATGCCCCGGCTGAACCGTGATGGTGAGCCCCGTGATAGTCGCCACGTCCGGCGGCGTGTCGAAGTTCATGGCGAAGTTGCGCTGCCCCGGAATCTCCGCCGCGATGTTCCGCGACGTGGGGCGGCTCGGCCCCGAGTTGGAGTTGATGCGGAGATCGACGCGAAGCTCCTCGCCCACGTGCCAGCTCGACGCGCCCTGCGGATCGCCCATGAGAACGACGCGATATTCGTGGCGCCCCGTGAGGTTCATCTGCGAGAACACGAAGGTGAGGATGTCGCCGTCGCGCTGCGGATGCCCTGGCGTCGCGACCGACACGTAGAAGTGCTCGCCGCCGCGGTCGAGCAGGAAGCGCAGCGAGTCGATCGAGCGGTTGATGCGATAGTCGACGTACTTCCCCTCGAGCGCTTCGCAGAGGCGGCGCAGCTGTCCGATCGTCTGCTCCGCGCGCTCCATCGAGTGGCGGAGGTCATCGCGCGGGCTGAGCTCGCGCCGAGTGGAGAGCGCCTGGCGCTCCTCCTCGAGCAGCGTCGCATAGCTCGCGTCTGCACCCGTGAGCGTCTGAAAGAAGCTCTGCGTCGAGGAGCTGAGATCGAGCGCGACCGCGATCCGGCGGCCGCAGCGATCGACCTGCTGGAAGAACGCGAACGGCGACATCGCCGGATCGAACGTTTCGTACGCGAGCGTGTCGAGGGCCATGACGGCGCGCTCGATGAAGGCGAGGATGTCCGTGTCGCCGCGCACATCGATGCCGCGGCGCGACACCTGATCCGCGTAGCGCGCGACCGCGCGATGCAGCTCGGCGAACTCACCCGCGAGCAAGACGATCTCCGCCTGGAGCGCGCGCCACCCCGCGTAGAGGGAGCTGTGCGCGAGCAGCGTCGCGCACGCCGGGATGAAGCGAGGGTCGAGCTCGAAGCCGAGCGTCTCGGATGCGCGGCGCACCTTCCCGATCGCGAGCGAGTGCGGCAGCGCATCGGCGTCGACGCCGAGCGCAATCGTGTACTTGTTGCGGCGCAGTGCGGCAAAGTTCGGATTCGCGTCGTCCGAGCCAACGCTCTCCGGATCCGCCTCCTTTCCTTCGCCAGCGACGAGATAGACGAGGAGCTCCGTCGCGCCAGCGAGATCGCCGCGCGGCAGGCTGCGTCGCACGACGCAGCTCTCATCGATGTCGACGATGTCGCCGAGCGACGTGAGGCCGCGTGTCTGGCGGACGGAAATATTCACCGTCGTACCGTCATCCTGCACGTCGACCTTCGGGTCGAACACGCCGAGGCCGCGCTGTGCGGCCTCCAGGCGCACGCCGCCGCCCACCAGCCCGGTCGCGGTCAGGCAATTCCGGAGCACCCAGCCCACGGAATTGTCGATGTACTGGTCCTGCAGCGTGAAATGCTCTGGCGTGAGCAGCATTCCCGTGGTCCAGTTGACCGACTTGAGCCCCTCTCCCGTCTCCTCCGGCATTACGCGGATCTCCTTTGCGGCGGTGCGCCAAGATAGCTGTTCACTCCCAGGACCGCTGCATCTTCGTTCGCTCCGGCGCTGGCACCGCCGACGCGCGCCGGCTGGCTCGCGTCGCCCACCCGCCAGCGCTCGCGCACGGAGCGTGCGAGATGCATCGGCAGCACGAGCCGATAGAGCTCGTCGCGCTCCCTGCGGGCACTGTCGCCGGTATGCGCGAGGTACATCGCGAGATCGATCGGACCGTATCGCACCTCGACCGACGCCTCGTCGCGCAGCCCCGTCCCCGCGATCGCATCCACACCGAGCCGCGCATTGCTCACGCCCAGCGCGGTCGTGCCACCAGTAGTGAGCTTCACCATCCCGGCATGCATTGTCACGCTCTCCACTGGCAAGGAGAAGACGAGCCGGAAGGCGACGCGTAGCGCGAGCTCGCGTCCCGCAATGCGATGCAGCGCGGGAAGCAGCCGCGCGATCGCAAACCAGCGCTCTTCGCTCCACCGCTCCGCATCGAGCTGGAAGATCTCCTCGATCCAGCGGCGCGTGCGCACCATGTCATCCGGCGACGCCACGAAATAGTCGCCGCCCCGGCGTACACGATACGCGAGCTTGGCGAGCGGGCTGTCGAACAGCGCGAAGAGCCGATCGGAGCGGAACTCATACTCGTCCTCGTCGCGCATCGCGAACGGAAGCGAGTCGATCGCGCTCGCGCCTGCAACCTTTAGCACGACGCGCGTGCGGCCAGTGAGCGGCGTTCCCGGCTCCGGCGACTGCTCGACGATCGTCCCCGGCTCCCATCCGCGCCCGACGCTCTCGATCACGACGCGCGAGTCGTCGACGCCGAGCGCGTACAGCGTCGTGAGCGCAGAGTCGATCGTCTGGCGCGCGAGCCGGCGCGCGCGCACGAGATCGGGCATGCCGATCGCCACGCTCTCGTCATCGCTCTCGACCACCGGCTTAGACATGCGGCCGCACCGCAACGCGCACGCCGCGACCCATGATCGCACGCTCCTGCAGATGCGACTCGAGCAGAGTCGAGAGCCTTGGGAGCTCCGATTCGGGATCCGCGAAATCGCTCGGTGCGACGCGCACATCGACGACGTCGACCTGGCGTACACCGTGCGGTCCGAGCTCGGACGCCGTTTTCACATCAACACTCTTGATGCGCGGCTCGAACGCGCGGGCCGTGATCTCGACGTCATCGATCGTTACGACGCGATCGCGCGTGCGCAGCAGCTCCGCGAAGCGGATTCGCGCGTCGGCGTATGGCGGCGGCGCGCTCCCGCCGCGCGACACCGCGAGATTGACCACGCGCGCGGCGACGTTCGACAGCGGCGACGCGATCCGCTTCACCGATCCCACTTCCATTCCGTTCGCGCGGGCACCATCGCAAAAGAGAAAGCGCGCCATCGCATATCCATCGTACCGTCCCGTCGGCTGGCGATGCGGACGGCACTCGAGCTGTCCGCTGCGGAAGCGATAACGGCCCGCTTCGGCCGGCGCGGCGATCGACGAGTCGTTGACGTACGCATCTCCCTTCTCACCGCTCACGCTGAGCAGACCGAGAAGATACTGATCGGTGCGCCCCTCAGGGCGAAGAGTGACCGCGTTGCCCATCCGGTCGAACTGGATGCGCTCGTTGTAGATCTCGATGTTGCTCGCGGTCACCGCGTGCAGCGCAATGCGCTGCAGCTCGTCGGCGACGCGCGTGAGCGCCGCGGGCAGAGGCACCTGCACCCAGATGAGCGGCCGGTCGAGCGCATTCTGCTGTTTCTCGGGGAGCAGTACGGCTAGTGCATCCGCGAAGCGGACCGGCGGCGACGAGCGCATGCGTCGCTCGGCCGGAACGTTCGGGAATACGACGCATTGCTTGCCGTAGCTGCCGGGCGAGAGCTCGAAGGCGCTCGCCACATCTGCCGCGTCGTCGGACGCGGCGCCGGTGCTCACGATCTCGTCCTCTTCGACGCGCGACGAGTCGTTCCACACGAGCGTGGTGACGCCGCCACGCCCGCGCCTGGCGCGCAGCGTGCCAATCTCGGAGACGGAGCCGTCGGGAGAGAGAATCTGCCACGGACTCCGCGACACCGCCTCGACGAGCGGACTATCGATGCTCGTGACATCGAGAAAAATGCCGAGGCCGCTGAGATGCGAGGCATCGCCGTCGAAGGCGAACAGCAGAGTGGGCGGTGCGTTTCGCAGCACGAGCGGCGTGCTGCCCGGGAGAATGGGCGCCGTCCCGATGCGTGCGCCGGCGACGGAGTGCAGCTTCCCATTTTCGGAGACGCCGGCGAACGCCAGCGTTGTCGAAGAGATCTCGATCGATTCGTCGATCGTGAAGCGCAGCTGCTCGCCACCCGAGGAGTTGCCGATGATCTCCGTGTCGAGCGCGAGTCGCTCGCGCTGATCGATGCCGCTGAACGAAACGACGGTTTGCGCGGGATGCGCCAGGCGCGACGGGAGCGCGAGTCCGTTCAGCAGATCGTCGAGAACGGCCACCGGAAAGACGTATTCGGATTCCTGGTAGATGCGCTCGAGCTGCACCGCGAATGCCTGGAAGAGCGCGCCGAGCACCGGGTCGGGCTGTGGCTGCGTTCCGAAGCGCAGCGCAACCGCGGCCTCGAACTCGCGACGCATCTCGGACGCGAGATCGGCGGCGGAGCGCGCAGTGCCGCCGAGCACGCCCGGGGAGCGGGCTCCCGCGCTAGCGCTCTGACCCTTCATCACGTGTCATCACCGTCGACCTTGAACGGTACGGTCGGCTTGGGATTCGCACGGCCGGTCGCGATGCTGTCCTTCGCCTCAGGCTCGACGAAGATGCCTCCCTGGGCAGGCGGCATCACGAGGCCGGGAGGATTCAGCAATACGAACAAGCCCTGCACGACGTTCTGTGCCTTGGCAATCGAGACCATCTGATTGCCCTGCGACACGATGGCGATGGGACTCATCTCGATCGTGCTGGAGCCACCGGCCAGGAATGCAATGCGCGTGTCCGACTGATGGACGTCCTCGCCAGTGACCTCGATGAAGCGCGCGCCCTTGATCGATGTCTGATCGTCGCCCTTGATGATGCGAGTCGCATCCTTGTCGACCAGCTCTACCAGATTCTTGCACTTGAGCTGGATGCGATCCGCGGCTTCGAGAAAGAGATCGCCGCCAGATGCGATCGTGATGCGCGGTGCACCGTCCACACCATTGCTCAGCTGCACCAGACACGTGCCGCTCGGCGAGTGAATTTCGATCACACCGGCATCATCCATCACGATCGCGTTGCCGCTCTTGGTGACGATTCGCTTGGGCGTGGGACCCGGGGAGATGTCGGGACCGTTCCAGACACTTCCGATGATGTACGGATGCTCAGGATCGCCTTCCTCGAAACCGACGATTACCTCGTCGCCGATCTCCGGAAGAAACGCGATGCCGCGCTGATTTCCGGCGAAGGGAGTGACGTACCGGGCGAACATGTCGATGTCGGTGCGGCCTGCCGGACTGTCCTTGAATCGGATCTTGATGCGGCCGAGCGCTGCGGGGTCGAGATTGTCGACGACCTCCGCCGTCGTGAATCCGAATAGCAATTGTCGCGGCGGCTGAATCGCATTCGAAAAATTCGTCCACGGAGTGGCGACGAACGAGTTCGAGTATTGATTGCCATCGAATACATGCTTCACGTGCGTCAACCCCAGCGTGCCCGGTGGATCGGGAAGTTTGAAGTTGTTGCCGTCGCGAACGTCGACGGTGTCGCCGACGAGCAGCTCGACGTTCGTGGAAGTGCCCTCTATCGTCACCGCCGTCCCGCTCGCGCGCTCGGCTTCCCGCAATACGGCGTCGCGAAAGGTGGCGCGGAGGGCCGATCGCGTGATCGTCTCGTACAAATTGCCGACGCCCGCGACCTGCAGCTCGATCGCCTTCGCCTTGACCGCATCGGTGAGGTTGATCGCTCCGGAAGCGGGGGCATCCTTCTGCCGATCATTGAGCGCCAGCTCGGCCTTCGCCTGGAATTCGTAGTAGGCGCCCTTGAAGCGAGCGTTGCGCGGAACGATGCGCGACGTCAACGCGCTGACATTCTTCCCCCAGCTGAGGTCGTGACGCTTGTCATCGAATCCATGGCGCAGCTCGAGCCCCCCCGGGATCGGACGCAGATAGCACTGATGGTCATCGGCGATGCGCTTCAAAAACGCGAAATCCGATTCGCCCGCCTGCCGCCAGTCCTGAATCCGCTGAAACGGAATGGTGCCGACGACCTTGATCTCGAACGCCGTCATGATGTCGGTGATCTTCCCGCTCAGCAGATTTCCCTTGTGATGGCGCGCGCTGAATTTCGCCGAGTCCGAGAGCGCGACCATCACGAAGATCGATCCGCCGCGAAGCTGATGCTGTTCCTCGCATGAATCGATCAGCCCGACGAATGGCGTCGAGCTTTTCTTTGCAACGTCGTCCGTGAAGGTGACCGTCACCTTCGGATTCACGAAGTCCGCCAACTTGATAGTCTTGCTCGGATCGCGGTGGAACGTGATGGTCAGACGATGATGCTCGCCGAGCTCCTGCACGATCTCGAGGTGTTCGACTTCGCGGTCGCGGAGTGTCAGCGCCCCAATAGTCACCTCGACACGAGTCGCCATGCGCGGCTAACCGGCCATCGGGGAGGACGCGGCGACATTCCCGAAGGCGGGTTTGCCATCGATCAGGAGCGTGATGTCGAAGTTGCGCTCACCTTGCACGCGCGTATGCGGCTTGCGTACCGACGAGACGCGCGCCCAGTTGATTCCGAGTCCCGCGAACGCCGCGTTGAGCGCGAGCACGAGCCGCGGATGCTCCTGCACGTCCGGGCTTGCCTCGGCGAAGAGCTCCTGCAAGCCGAACCACGGCGCATGCGGCCACGCCTGCCGCGACGTCGCCGCCATCGCGCGCATCATCTCGAGGAGCGATGACAGTGGATCCGTGCGCTCGAGCTGGCCCTCCGGCGTGATGCGGAGCGGCAGCGAGAGCATCCGCGAGGAGGCGAAGGGTGCCGTCACTCGGTGAGCGTCAGATTGGCGATGTTGTCGTCGTCGGTCACGACGGCGACCGTGAGATGCAGCAGGTTGTCGGCGCGGCCGAGCCGGGTACCCGCCGAGGCTTCGCCATCTCCGAACGAATCGGAGCCGGTTTTCTCAGGGCGATATAACTCGAAGCCAGCGATCCATCCCGAGAACGAGAGCTGCCGCGCCAGCGGTCCCAACCCGTCCAGCGCACCGGAGACCGGGTTGTGCCAATCGACCTTGAAACCCTGCACGATATCGTCGGCCTGGATCGAGATCTTGAACAGCTCGGGCGTGACGTCGCTGCCTCTGAGCGTGTTGAGATCGAGCACGACGTGAACGCGGATATCGAGTGAAGAGCCCGTGCGCCGGCCGACCGAATTCACCGCACGAGTGATCTCGACTCGTGCGTCATCGACCTCGAACGATATCCCGTTGTCGAGGGAAAAAAAGATCGTGCCGAATCGTGTATTGAGCGAAGGTCCGGTCATCGACTCGCCGTTTGCGGGTGCGTGCAGTGGCGTGGTGCGGCATCATCGCCGCACCACACACATTGATCACTTCGTGAACTTGAGCGCGCCGTATCCCTTGTCGGTGGTCGTCGCGACGAACTGCACGACCATGATATTCGACATCATCATCGCTTCCGGCTTGTGATCGGCGATCGACATGCCGCCCTTCGCCGGGCCATCCGTGATGTCCGACATCGGCGTGCCGGGATTGAAGAATTCGAAACCGGTTACGCTGCCCTGGAACTCGAGGTTCGCGAGCACGTTGGCGCCCTTCGCTTCGTTCGTGAACCAGGTGATCGAGACTTTCGTCAGCATCTCGTTCGCGAACATCGATTTCCAGACTTCCATCAACACATCCTGCGTGATGCGCGACTCATCACTCGCGTTGACCCACGCACTGATGCCCTGGATCTGATGACGTCCGGTCGCCTGCCCGGTCGCCTGATCACGCGGCGACAGGATGCGCACCCGTGCTTCGTTGGGCCACAGGTCGATTTTCCCCGCCTCAATGTGACAGGCGCCGTAAGTACGAGCAGCCATCGTCCTTCCTCGTGATTGGGTTCGTGGAGAGCCGCCGGCGACCGCCGGCAGAGTGAGTCGGGGAAACGATCGCCGCTCAGCGGCGCGTGAACAGCCCCGTGAGCCAACTGACAACAGTGCCCTTCTCCGGCTCGGCCGGAGCGGCGGGCGGTGCAGCCGGTGCCTGCGCGGACACCGGTGCAGAGGAGGGCGGCTTCGCGGGCGCCGGGGCCTCCTCCACAACCTCCTCGCGCGGCGCGCCGCGCGAGGAGAAGCTCATCTTCGAAAAGGTCGCGCCGTGGCCGCGTGCATTGCCGCCCGTCCCGCGCAAGTCACGCGAGATGTTCACGCCCATGTCGTCGTGCGAGCCCACACGCAGATCCGGCTTGCGCGGTGCAGTCGATTCGTCATCTCCCGCACCAGGCGATTTGCCGTCGCCGGCAGCCACTACTTCGCCTCCTCCTTCGAGAAGTTCGGCGTGTCGATCTTGAGGTTGAACGTCTCCGCCGGACCAACCGGCAGCACCTCGAGCCCCATATCGAGCACACCCATCGCGAACTTCTCCTCGGCCATGTCGATGTCGAGGTTGAAGTCGTAGATCGTGCCCTTCTGCTTTTCGCTGCGCAGGAATTCCTCGATCGGATCGCGCACCTGCGACTTGACGAGATCACGCGTGAGGCGCTGCTCCGCGACGCGGCGCAGGTACACGGCGATACGGCGCTCGAGATACCGCAGCACACGGTACGACGTGAAGAACTTGAGCACGCCGTTCGGATCTTCGGCCTGCGAGCGGCTGCCCACGAAGCAGAGATCGTTGTCCTCGTTGCGGATGATCGAGACGACCTGCCGCTCCATCGAGAGATGCTCCATCTGCGAGATGCGCGGCTCGATACGCGACTTCTCGACGCCGCGAATCTTGCCGAAGATCATGCCGACGGGGCCCTGCGCGATGCCGCCGCCGGTGGTGCGATCCGCCCGCGCGAGCGATCCCGCGAACAGCATCGACGCGGGCGAATAGAGATCGGCGTCTTCCGAATCGCCGTCCGCTTCCTCGAACCAGTGCTTCTCACGCAGCTTCACGTAGCCCGCGATCACGACGTCCGACGCGGCCTTGTCCTCCGGACGCTTCAGGAATTCGTACGCACCGCCGTCGGTGCGGAACTGATCGCTCAGCGTACGGAAGCTCTTCTCATCCTTGAGATCGCCGATGAGCAGCATTCCCCACTTGTTCGAGATGTCCTCGAGCCGCTTGCGCACGACGTCCGGCACGTAGCCAGGCACGACGAGATTGCAGATGAACTGGCGGAAGTTGAAGCTGTCGTTCCGCCCCTGCACGAACTCATCGAGCGCCACGATCGTCGAGCTGTCGACATCGCTCGTGATCGCCTTCGAGTCGGCGTTGAAGATGAAAAACTCCACCGGCGGACGCTGCACGTTGTCGCGCACTTCCGAATTCTCGAAGAAGAGCTGAATCTGTTTGTAGCTCTTCTCGAGCGGGCGAATCTGCTTGTAGACGGCCTTGAGCACTTCGTCGCGCACCGTCTCCATCTCCGCGATCGCAGCGTCGAGCTTCTTGAGCGCTTGCGCATGGCTGTCCGCCTGCGAGAGCAGCGCGGAGAAGCTCGCGACACGATCGAGAAACTGGTTCGCGGATTCGGCCGTGAAGATCTCGCCGAGCGACGTCTTGGGCGGCGCCGGGTGGATGACGTTGAAGATTTCTTCGATCGCCTTCCCCGCGGCCTTCTTTCCAATGATGTCGAAAGTCGTGCGCGTCTTGACTTCGTCGCTCATGATGCCGCTCCTTCGCCGCCGGCGATGTTGCGGAGCTGCTGCTCGAACTCGGCCACGGCGTCGATGATCTCCTTTCGCTGGTCGGTGTTCTCCCACGCCTTCTTCACCGAGAGCACGGCGAAGCGCTCGCGCATGCGGTGAAGGAGATCGATGCGACTCTGCAGATCGGCGAGATCATTTCGCTTGCCCGGCTCGCGCGAGCGGATCTTCTTCGGGTCGAAGTCCTTGAGGCTCTTGAACTCGAGTTCCGCGACGAACTCCGTCCCCTCCTCACCCACGGTCGTCTTGAAGTCCAGCTTGGGCTTGAACTTCTCGAACGCCTCGGCAAGGCTGCTCACCTTGGTCGGCTGATCATCCTCGGGGCATTCCTGGCCGACGCGATCGACGGTCATCGGGAGCACCGTCGCAGTCGTATCCGTCGGTACTTCGCGTGGTGCGGAGCGGACACCCGCCCGCGAAACCTTCACAACTGGCATCTAACTCCTCCTCGAGATGAACCGCGCACCACACCAATGAACGACCACTTCTCGATCACGAATCATCACTTCACCGAACGACGTGCAGTCGCCGCCGTGACGTCCGTAGGACGACGCGGAGGAGCCTCCGTGACCCCGCGACGAACACCACCGCTCACCACCGCGGGCTCGGGGGCGGCGGCACTGGCCGCCACGCGAGGAGCCGCGGCAGGCGAGGCGACGCTGTTCGCGAGCTTCGGCGCCGGCGGTCCCGCCATCGCCACCGACTCGTCCGGCCAGATCATCCCCGGCAGAACGAACCACAGCACTACCCCGACTAGCGCGAAAAACGCGAACACGAGGACATTGCTTGCCACGCGAGGCTGTTTCTGCTCGTACGCGGAGATCCCTTGCGCCGTCGCCGTGCCGGAGTCCGCCACGCCGCCGAACGCAGGCAACGCATAGAGAGGCGGCGTCCACCGGCCCGCCACTGCAGGTGAACAACAGCCGCGACCATCGCCTCGGCTCACCGTGAGCGGAAAGACTCCGCGGGCAAGTCGGGCGCGAGCCCAGGTAGGTGCGGGATAAGTCAATGCACGCGTTGTAAATAGCGCATCCCGAATACCCGTGAACACCCGATGCAACAGCAGCGGATCTTCGGCTACTAAATACCGCTCGCCGTGGGCGCCCGCAAGTGCCTGAAGGTCCGCTCCATCGGGCGCGGAGCCGATGCCGACGAGCCACACGTAGTTGCCGCTGCTGGCGACCGCGTTCACGGCGGCGTCACGCCCCGTCGAGCCGGAGAGCAATCCCGGATCGTCGGTCGGTCGCACGTCGTTGACGCCATCGGTGATCACGAGCAGCGCTCCCCACGCATCCTTCGGCTGTCCATCGAGCGCGCCCTTCACGACCTCGGACCCGATCTCCACTGCGCTGTACAATCCCGTGTTCCCTTCGGGTTGCGGCAGCCCATCCACCTGCGCGAGCGCGCTCTGCGGATCGGTGAATGTCGCGGCGCGAATCCGCGGCGCGAGAGTGTGGCTCGCGAACGGGGCGACGGCCACTCGCACCGAGCTTCGCGGCAGCTCGGAGATGAAGGTGCGGAGCGCCGAGCGCGTGAGCTCGATCCCCTCGCCTTTCATGCTGCCGCTGATGTCGACGAGCACGAGCAGCGTGAGTGGATGGGCGATCGTCGCCGTCGAGCGCGCGATGCCGCCCGTGAGCGACAGATCCGCGATGTCCGCCTTCCAGTCCGCTGCGGCACTCTGCTCGTTCGACGCGCGAGCCTCCTCCGGGCGGAGCGGCACCGTTGCGCGAAGGCACGGCACGTCGGAGCTCTCCATGCATCGCACCATGCCGACCGGCGACGTCGGCGTCGCGACCTGCGCGAGCGCCGGCATTGCGAATGTCATCGCGAACGTCGTAGCGCACGCGAGCATCGGGAGGGCGGGGCGTATCACGCGCTCACCCGCCGGCGCCGACGGAAGCGATACTGGGCATCGCCAATCGCGATGCGATCTTCGTTCACGAGCTCGGTCGGCGCAGAGACGGTCTTTCCGGAGACTCGCACTCCGGCGCCCGACGGAACGATCCGGCATCGCGTCGACTCGCACACCACCGATGCCACCGTCGCTCCGTCGCGCTCGAGCGCAACGCTCTCGCCATTCAGGAGCCCCCACTCGCGGAGCCGCGTGAGCCCGATGCGTCCGCGCGAGCCGCGCTCCAGCTCGAGGATCGCGACCGATCGCCGGAGCGCCGGAGCGCACACGCCGGCGCCGACACCCGCGCCGAGAATCACGAAGGCGAGCGCCTGCCAGAATTCCGACGGACCCGGCAGCGAGTACAAAATTCCGGCGACGAGACCCGCGAGCGCGCCGTAGCCCGCGCCGTCGACCGTGCGCCGCTCGTCGTCCTGCCACCACCGCATTCCGAGTGTGAGCCCGAGCGCCGAGCCGAGGACTACCCAGGCGAGGATGCGCGCGACGACGAATCCCGGAGGCGTGAGTCGCGGCGCGAGCACACCACCGAGTCCCGCGCCGGCGGCGCCACCCGCGACTCCGCCCACGAGACCCAGCAGCACTCCGAAAAGCACGCCGAGCGGAAGGCTCGTGCGCCGACGAAGCGCATCGCTCCCGGCGATGAAGCCGCCCGCGAACACGCCGATCATGCCGCCCACCGCGAGATCGAGCCGCGCGTACGTCGGCAGCGCGTCGCTCAAGTCCGTGATCGTCGAGCACACGAGCCACGCGAGCAGCGCGCCCGCCATTCCGCTCACCGCCGCTGCGTACGCGCCTTTGGGAACGAACGGCGCCACCGCGGGGATCTTCACCGCGCGCGCACGACGCTTCATGTGGAGCTCGATCGTGCGCTGCGGATTGATCCCGAGCTGCTGCGGCGCCTGCGTCGTATCGAGATCGCGGCCGCCCCAAACGACCGACAGCTCGTCCTCCGCCGTGCCGGAGATGACTACCCCGGTGCCACGAAGCTCCTCGAGGATTTGTCGGACCTGCGGGCCGAGCGGTCGGTCGTCATCGAGTGTGAACTGCGTTCGCTGCAGTCCGCGCTCCGTCGTGAACTCAACCGCGTAGGCTGGCATTGATCTCGGTCAGGGACGTTGTCGCTCTGTAGTGATCGGCGGAGGGTGCGACTGCGCGAGATCAGAACTTCAGATTGCGATGCTTGGCTTCCTTGATCGCGTCGGCGTAGCCCTGCTTCGCCGACTTGATGTACAGATCGTTCGCCGCCGAATCGCTCTTCGCGATGCCGCGCCCCTTCGCATACATCGCGGCGAGGTTGAACTGTCCCTGCGCATCTCCCTTCGCGACCGCGGACTGGAACAGCTTCACGCCCCTCGCCTCGTCCTTGTGCACGCCCTTCCCATCGATGTACATCGCGCCGAGCCGGTTGAGCGCATAGAGGCTGCCCTGATCGGCCGCGCGCTGGAACCACGCGGAGGCCTCGCCCTCATCCTTGCCGATGCCGTCGCCACTGAGATACGCGCGACCGAGCTTCACCTGCGAGTCGGCATCGCCGAGCAGCGCAGCCTTGCGATACCAGTCGAGCGCCGCCTTCTGATCTTTCGGAACGCCCCGTCCCTGCTCGTACATCGATGCGAGCTGAAAGCTCGCGTCGCGATTGCCGGTCTGCGCGGCCTTTCGAAACCAGATCGCCGCCTGTGCCGGATCCTTGTTGACGCCGAGCCCCTGATCGTAGATAACCGCAAGGTTGCGCTGCGCCTGCTGGTTGCCGGCGTTCGCCTCGCGCGTGCACGCGAGCAACGCGGCAGGATAGTTCTTGTCGCTGTACGCATTGAGGCAATTTGGCGCGGACGTCGGCCGCGGAAGGGGCGGAGTCGGAGGCGGCACGGCAGCCGGCACGGCCGCCGCCACCTTCACGACTTCCATCATTGGCGCCCAGCTGAACGTCTGTCCCCCGACCACCTCAACGCGCTGCGTCGCGGTCCTGAATCCCGGCGCGGTTGCGACGAGCTGATACTTCCCCGGAAGAAGCGCGAGCTGGCGGTCAGTGACCGTCTTGCCGTTGAGCGTCACGTGCGCGCCCGCGGGGAGCGATCCAATCGACACGACTCCGCTGTCGACCCTTGGAGCGGTTGCGACGACCGGCGGCGTGGAAGGCGGCGTTGCTGGAACGACGATGTCGGCCGGCGGATCCTGCGGTCCATCGGGCGCACCGTGCTTCGAGTCGGAGAAGACGAACAGCGCTCCGCCGACGAGGAGCAACGCCGAGATCACCGCGATCGGAATGACGGGCACCTTCTTCCTGGGCCGCGGCGCATCTTCCTCTTCGGCGAGATCGTCCGGCACCATCACACTCGGCGGCGTCACACTTCTGGCGGTGGGCTGCGGTGAGCGCGTCGACGGCGCCACGTTTCGCGACGCAGGCGTGCTCGCGGCCTGCATCACCTGCGTCGGCGACGCATAGGTGGCACCGAGCGATGCGACCAGCGGCTTGATGACCTGCGTGACGCCGAGCGCGTAGGATTCGCTGCCGTCGCTCTCCTGCTCGCGCGTGAGACGAAGCGCCACGAGACGGTTGCTCTTGAGCTCGCGCGCGAAGTACACCACGCCGCCGCCCTCCGAGCGCTCCATCTCGCCCAGCACTTCGTACTCACCTTCGGCGGCGCCTTGCACGGCCTTGAGCAGCTCCTCGCGCGACGCCTCACCTGAGCGGGTGCCCGAGAGATCCTTGCCGCAATGGCTGCAGAAACGACCCCACCCGACGAGATCGGCCTTGCACGATGGGCACTTGTTCCCCATCGCCGGGACGGATGCATCGAGCTCGCGAACGACGCTGAGCTCGAACTCCGCGCCATCGGGGCGGAGTTTCAGCGCAACGAGCTTGTCGGAGGCGCGCTCGCGCGAGAGATACACGACGCTACCGCGCTCACCGCGGCCCATCTCCCCCAATATTTCGTACTCCGCGGCGGCAGCTTCCTTCACCGCGCGCAGCAACTCGTCGTCACCACCCTGGCCACCCGGCGATCCAGTCAGCCGCGTAGACCCGGTCTGTCGCTCCATAGCTTCTCCGGCAGATAAGTCCGTAGGGAATCTACAGCTACAGTAAGATGCCGGGATGCGTTATGAAAGGTTTGCGACGCACGAAGTTAGGCCGGCGGCTTATACGTCTTGGGCTTGAATGTGGGCGGCTTCTGCTGAATCGTGCTCCCCACCGAGTCGGCGCGATGACGGGCGCTGTCGTCGATCATGTTCGTGATCGCGTCGACCTTGATGGCGGCCGGAAGCGACGGCGAGGCATCGGACTCCGCGTCCGACGCGGCGACTGTGGGCGCGGCGTCGGCCTTAGCTGCAGTGTGCGTCGCATTCTTCGCCTGAGGCGGTGGACCCTCGTCCTGCGACGCGACCTTGGCGGGACCCGTCGGCACGAACACCGGCTTCACGACGGCGGCCTCGGGCTTCATGACGGTCGGCTCGGGCTTGATCGGCGCAGCCTCGGGCTTCGAAACGGGGACGATCGACGTGGTGACGCCGGGCTTCACGACGCTGGCCGGCGGTCCCGGAGGAGCTGAGTCGTGCTTGATCGCCAGCGTATCCGTCGGCGCAGCTACGATCGGTTTCGCCTTCGCGACGGGAGCAGCGACGACCGGCGCCGACGTGGTCTCGTAGCGCGAGAGGAAGTACCAGCCGCCTCCCGCGATTGCACCAACCACGATGAGCCCCGCGATGATCTTGAGCCACGGACGCCGCGGCTCTATCGGCCAGTCGAGGCTGATTTCCGGGCGTGGCTCGGAAATGCGATGCGTGGTAGGCGGCGGTGGCGAGTCCTGCACGATCGCGTTCCGACCGGAAGGCGTCTCCGCCACCAGTCGTGCGAACGAGTTCGTGAATGGGCTCTGCGCGTGTGCGTCGGGCGCGAGCGACGGCTCGATCTCGATCGCAGCGCTCGCGGCGGGAGGAGCGACGTTGTAGCGCGACTGCTGCGGCGCTTCGGTGAGCGGATGGAACGCGAGCGGCGACTCCGCCGTGTGCGGGGCGGTGGCGCCGTGCGCGCCATTTCCATTTCCGTTGCCGCTACGAAGCGGGATGGCGACGGTGGAGTTCGAGCCGCTGTTGCGCGGTACGGAGGGCGGCCGCGCACGATCGAACGTTGGCGCCTCGGTGACCTCGATGAACGGCAGCGATGTCGTACGCGTCGTCCGCGCGGGCGGCGGCGAAATGACGAATTCCGGCGGCGGCGCGATGACGGACGGGCGGGCGGCGACGGGCGGTTGCGCAACTGGAGGCGCGACGGGCCGAGGCGCGTCGGGCGCCTTCGCAACGGGCGCCTTCGCAACGGGCGGCTTCGCAGCGCTCGGAGGCGCCTGCGCTACGATCGGCTGCAATGCTGGGGCGAGCGTGGCGCGCCGCGCCTCGATCGTCGCGCGTGCTGAGGCGACTACCGGATGATCGGCGCCCATCGCGCCCTCTCGCACCTGGAGCGCGCGCTCCCGATTGGCGATCTCGAGATCGATGCGACCGCGCGCGCCGTTGATCTCGGCCAGCGTCTCGAGCGCAGTCGCGACCGCGAGATCGTTGGGCAGCTGCAGCTTCTCGCGGATCTCCAGCGCTCGGCGCGCGAACGCCTCGCCGCCGTCGAAGTCCTGCTCGTGCAGACGCACCTTGGCGAGACTCGTGAGAATCGCCGCGATCTCCGGATGGCTGGCGCCGAGTGCCTGTTCCTTGATCGAGAGAAGCCGGGCGAGGAGCGGGCCTGCCGATGCATACTCGTTCTGGCGGAAATAGAGGCGCGCGAGGTTGTTCAGCGTGACGGCGACATCGGGATGGGACTCGCCGAGGTGCTGCTCGCTGATGCCGAGCGCGCGCTGGAAGAGCGGCTCCGCCTGATTCAGCTCACCGCGTGCGTAATGCAGCGCCGCGAGGTTGTTGATGTTCTGAACGAGACCGAAATGTTCGGGGCCAAGCACGCGCTCGCGGATGGCGAGCGCACGATGGAAGAGCGCCTCCGCCTGGGCGAAATCCTTCTGCTTGTACTTGAGCTGGCCCAGGTTGCTGAGACTGGAGGCGAGGCGCACGTTGTCTGCGCCGAGCTGAGTCGCTTCGCGAATTGCCGCGAGAAACGACTGCTCCGCTCGTGCAAAGTCGCCGTCGGTGAACGACAGGCGACCGGCTTCGTTCTGCTGTTCCCAGCGCGTTTCGATCGTGTCGTTCATTCACCCCTCCCACCGATAAGACGCGGAGGGGCGGCTGCTGTAACCGGATGAGCACGGCAAGATCCGCGCGACGAAACGAGGCGGGAATTGCCCAGTTTGCGGTTTTTGTTCGGTGGCGTATGTTTACCGCGAAGTCCCTCCCCGCGAGATCGAACCATGTCCGAGAAATCCGAGTTCCTGCGTCCCGGCTTTCCTGTTCTCAAGCATTTGACGCCCGTGCTCGTCGTCGGCAGCGTCGTCGACTGTCTCCAGTTCTGGATCGACAGGCTGGGCTTCCAGATGACGGCCAGCGTCCCCGGAAAGGGGCACTCGCTGATCTTCGCGATTTTGAAGCGCGGCGACGTCGAGATCATGTACCAGAGCCGGGAAAGCGCGCTCGCGGACGGAACGATGACCGAGGCGGATGCCGCCGGACACTCGGTGGCGCTTTACCTCGAGGTCGATTCGATCGACGACGTCGAGCGCGCGATCGGCGGAACGCCGATCGTAAAGGCGCGGCACCAGACCTTTTACGGCACCACCGAGATCTACGTGAAGGAGCCGGGTGGAAACACCGTCGGCTTCTCGCAGTCTGCGTAGCCGTCAGGGTCGGTAGTTCACCGAGACGTAGGCCTGCGCGTGGTGTTTCGCGGGCCCTGTGAGCGAGTAGCCGAAGCCGCCTAGAAGGTTGGCGCCGGGAACGCGCACGAGCCAGATCCCGTCGGTGCGCCAGCTCCCCTCGAGCCCGACGACCTGGCTCCACGCGCCGATTCGATCGTTCGCGCTGCCGAGCCAGTAGTACGGACGCCAGATAGGCCCAGGGAGCGATACACGCGCCGTCGCGATGCGTGAGCCCGTCGCGACGCAGATCGGAAGCACGGGCATCGATACGCGCTGCGCGAGAAGGGCGGTGTCGACGAGCGTCGGAGCGAGTCCGCCAAGCGCGAAGCGCTCGAACTGTGGCGCAAAGGTCGAGACCGCGCCGAAGAGTCCATCGATGGCGAGCTCGTGCCCCATGCCGTGCACCGATGCCCCGCCGGTGAGCACCGCGCGCTGCCAGCGGTGATCGCCGAGGGTGCCCACCGCTCCGGTCAGCGCCGCGCGCTCGGAGATCCGCCAATCGCGCGGTGTCTGGAGCGCACCTCCCCCGAGTGTGATCTGCGCGAGCGCGCGGCGCACGGCCGGTAGTCGCGTAGGATCCACCGTGCCGTACGACGCGAGCGCGCGCAGCGAGATGTCGTGCGACTGTCGGTCGTCGTCGAATTCGGACCACGCTGACACGCCGCGATAGCGCGAGTCGATCACCGACGGCGCCGCAAAGTCATGCTGGCGCGACGGCTGGTTTTCGAGGGCAAACGCCTCGAGGCCGAAGAGCGGGCGGCTTCCGCGAAAGACGGCGCCGATCGAAGCGCCGGTCCAGCTCGCACGATCACCCCACCGGCCCTGAAGGAGCCACGTGAGCTTTCCCACGGGATCCGTTCCCGTGTAGGCGATGCCGGCACTCTTTCCTTCGCGCGCCCAGCTGGCGGAGACGAGCAGCCGCTCTGCGCGAGGGCCGAGTCGGTAGGCGCGATCGATGGGCAGCGGCGCGACGGCGAGCGAGTCGAGCGTCGCGGTCGCCGGCTGTTCGAGCACCCACGGGTATTTCGCGCGCACGCCGTCGCTGCGTGGCAGCGAAGCGTTGAGCCGCACACGAGCGAGATCGAGTCCGCGCGCGTGCAGCCGAAGGAAATAGACCCACCCGTTCTGGCTCGCTTCCGGATCGAGCGCTGCGCCGCTCACGCTGGTGAGCGCGGAGATCGCACCCGTCGCGCGATCGATGCGCGCGATGTTCGGGACACCTCCAAGCTCGCTCGCAAACACGAGCTCGGAGCCGCCGCGCGCGAACGATGGCGCGTAGGCGTTCGCGCTTCCCCTCGCATCGTCGAGCACGGTTGCCTCCCCACCCGCAGCGGGCATCGTCGCTACGTGCCATCCGTCCTCGCGCTGCAGCGCGAACGCGATCGTGCGGCCGTCGCGCGAGAAGCGCGGGCGGTTGTAGAGATGCGCGCGGTCGCCTGCGGCGAGCGTTGTGATCGCGCCGGTTGCGAGCGCGACGCGCACGAGATCGCAGTAGCCGCCAGCGCAGCGATCGGCGACTGCGGTAAACCCGTCGGGCGAAACGTCGGCGTGCCGGATGCCGGCTCCGCTCGTGACGCGCCGCACCGCGCCCGTGCGCCAGTTCCACACGAAGAGATCGCGGCGAAATACACCATCACCGCGCGCGGCGAGCGCCGTCGCGAGGATGCGCTGTCCATCCGCGAAGAAGCGCGGTTCCGCGAACGACATTCCGCCGCGAGGATCGAGTCGCGCGACCACCTCGAGCGCGGGCGGGCGCGACTCGATGGCAGGCACGTCCTCGGGGTCGAGCGCACGCACACGTGCCGCGCGCGCCCGCGCGGCGCTGTCGGGCGCATGCCGATTGAGATTGAGCACGACCACTCGTGGCGCGTGCTCCGGATCCGAGAGCACGAGCGCGACGAGCGAGTCATCGCGCGACAGCGCGGGCGCACCCGTCGCCCAGTGCAATCGCTGCACGAGCTCGCCCTCTCCTTCAAAGGGCAGCGTATCACCGTGCGACGCGAGCAGCACGCGCCGCGGCTCGTCATCCTGTGAATCGCGACGATCGCGCGCATCCAGTGCATCGTGCGTGAGCTCTGCTGTGAATCGTCCGTAGAGCTCATCGGGCGAGGCTCCATAAATGCCCGCGAACGCGTCGCCGAACGAGCGCGGTACGCGCGCCGACATGCGCCGCCAGAGATGCACGACACTCGAGTCGCCGTTACGCGCGGCGAGCCATTCGAGAAACGCCGAGCCCGCGAGGTAGGCCATGTCGCCGCCCTCGAAGCGCGGCGAGCCATCGAGCGCGGAGTACGTCGGCAGCTGCCCCTCTATGGCCCACTCCCTGAGCACCGCCGGCCGCCACGCGCCGTGCGGGCGCCCGATCCCGCGCACGATCCGTCCTTCCACGAAAGTCGCGTATCCCTCGGTCACCCAGCGTGGCGCGTGCACCGCCACCGGGCCGAACTTCACCGGCAGCAGGCTCGTGAGCCGCCGAACGCCGGGATTGCTGGACTCGCGCGTGAGATGCGCGATGTGCGCGAACTCGTGAATGGACAGCTGGTCGCCCCAGGAGCCGTTCCCGATCGGCGACGTGGGATCCGGTGGCGTTGGCCAGAGAAAGATCAGTGGATGATCCAGCAGCGGAAGCGCGAAGCCATTCGACACGTTGTTCGGATCTTCGACGATCACCGTCACGCGCTCGCGTGGCGAACTTCCCACGAGCGCGACCACCGCGTCGTGGGCGGCATCGATGCGCGAGGCCACGTCGCGCGTCCACGGCGCGGCATCATCGGTGTAGATGAAGCGGAACCACCGCGTCTCGAGCGTGCGCCAGTGGAGATGGGGAATCGTCGTCTGCTGCGCGCGCGCGCCGTTCGCGAACAGCGCGGCCGCGCAGATGATCGACACCAACGGAAGGAGACCACGAGCCGGCCGAATCATGGCGCCAAGATGAACCGCTGCCTCCTCTCCTACAACAATGCGGTTCACATGAGCGGGCCATCGTTGCATCTTCAATGCATGGTCACACGCAGATGAGCTCCGACTCCCGGGCGTTCGACGATGCTGCAATAAGGCGCATCGCCAGCGTCCTCCCCTACGGCGCCTGTCCCCTCCCCGGCGTCGCGACGGCGGGCCAACCCGCCGCCGCCGCCTGGGCCACCCTCTCAGCGGCCGGATTCAAGGCCGTTGTCGACCTGCGCGAGCCTGCAGAGCCGCGCGGACACGACGAGGTCGGCGAGATCGCTCGCGCCGGCCTTCGCTACCTTTCCCTCCCCGTCAGCCATGAATCGCTCGGCGACCGGCAGTTCGACGCGCTGCGCGCATTTCTAAGCGACCCACTCAATCGTCCTGTACTGGTACATTGCCAGTCGGCAAATCGCGTTGGTGCCCTGCTCCTGCCATTTCTCGCGCTCGATGAGCAACTGCCGATCGAGGAAGCGCAGCGCCGGGCGGTCGACATCGGACTTCGGTCACCGGACTATGCCGCGATGGCGCTCGACTACATCGAACGACACGCCCGAACGGATGGCTGAATGATTCTGCGCCGCTTTCACGAACATCAGCTCGCCCAGATGAGCTACCTCATCGGGTGCAGCGCCACGCGCTCCGCGATCGTCGTCGATCCCATCCGTGATCCCGAGATCTACATCCGGGCTGCGATCGACGCGGGGCTCAACATCACGCACGTGACCGAGACGCACATCCACGCGGACTACGTCTCCGGCACGCGCGAGCTCGTCGCGCGCACCGGCGCGCAGATGCTGCTCTCGGGCGAGGGCCCCGCGAACTGGCACTATGAGTTCGCCGAGGCGGATGGCGCGAAGCTGCTGCACGATGGGGAGATGTTCGACGTCGGGCGCGTGCGATTCACCGCGCGCCACACGCCGGGCCACACGCCCGAGCACCTCTCGTTTTTGGTGAAGGCGCTCGACACCGCAGAGGAGCCCGTCGCGATTCTCACGGGTGATTTCGTGTTCGTGAGCGATGTCGGCCGCCCCGATCTGCTCGAGCGCGCCGCCAACGAGGTGGGCACCAAGGAGGCGAGCGCGCGTCAGCTCTTTCTCTCGCTGAGCCGCGTCCGCAAGCTCCCCGACTATCTGCAGATCTGGCCCGCGCACGGCGCCGGCAGCGCCTGCGGCAAGTCGCTCGGCGACATGCCATCGTCCACCGTCGGGTACGAGCGCATGTCCAACTGGGCGTTCTCGGAGCGCAACGTCGACAGCTTCGTCGATCGCGTTCTCGAGGGACAGGTCGATCCGCCGGCGTACTTCGCGACGATGAAGCGCATCAATCGCGACGGGCCGCCGGTGCTCGGAATTCGTAAGGACCCTCCCTCGCCCGCGCCCGATTCACTTGCGGAGCTCGGACTCGCCGGTGCGCTCGTGATCGACGTGCGCCAGCCCGACCGCTTCGCGCGCGCACACGTGCCGGGTACGCTCAACATTCCGTGGGGCGGATCATTCACCACGCTCGCGGGCTCTCTGCTTCCGTACGATCACGATCTCTACCTGCTCGCCGACGAGCGCGAAGACGCCCTCGCGGCGGCTCGCGCGCTCACGCTGATCGGCCTCGATCGCATCGCCGGCATTTTCGATGAAGATGCGTGCATTGCGTGGGTCGATGGCGGCCGGGCGCTCGGACGCATCCGCCAGTTCTCGCCGCAAACGCTCCTGGAGCAGGTCGAGACGAATACCGTGATGCTCGTCGACGTGCGCTCGAAGGCGGAATGGAACAGTGGTCACCATCGCGAGGCGCACCACATCTCCCTCGACGATCTCCCGCGCGCCCTCGCGACGCTTCCGCGCGATCGCCCGATCGCAGTCTACTGCCAGCGCGGCACCCGCTCCGCCGTCGCATCGAGCCTTCTTTCGGCGGCGGGAATCGAAGCGATCAACGTTCCCGACGGCTGGCTTGGCATCAAGGCGGCGCAGAAGGACTAGCTCGCCGCCTCGGCTCACCCCATCGCGCGCTTCGCGAAGCTGCGAAGGCCGAGCGTCCAGAAGAGCGCGATGATGACGATGAGCGCGCCACTCACGGCGCGCAGGTCCATGTGCGGCATCCCTGGCGTGAGCACACCACGCATTCCCTCGGCCACGTACACGAGCGGATTGATGAGCACCGCGTACTTCATCACCGGAAAGACGGAAAGATTCTGCCACGGGTAGTACGCACATCCGAAGAAGATCATCGGCGCGACTATCACGCTGAACATCAGGCCGATCTGCTGCGGATTGACGAGCGATCCCATGAGGAGCCCGAGTACCGAGAATGCGGTGGCGCCCAGCAGGACGATGAAGAGGACCAGCGCGAAGTGCGTGGCGGTGAGCCCGTCGATCGGTCCCATGATGAGGCGCGCGATCGGGAGCACGAAGAGGGCGGCGATCACTCCTTGAAGCACGCCCGCAACGATCTTCTCGAGCGCTATCAGCTCGATCGAGATCGGGGCGAGAAGGCGGTCCTCGATCTCGCGCGTCCAGCCGAAATCCGCCACCATCGGCAGCGCAACGGACTGCACGCTCGAGAACGCGAGGCTCACCGCGAGCACGCCGGGAAGAAGCGCCGCCTTGTACGCGTTTCCAACGTAACCCATGCGCGGGAGCAGCAGCCCGAAGACGACGATGAACAGCAGTGGCTGTAGTGTGGTGCGCAGAAGAAAATACGGAAGCTCGCGGCGCGCGACGTTGATGTCACGACGCAGCAGCGCGAGGAAGATTCGGCCCGAGTTTGGTCGCTGGGCAACGTCGGTGACGGCGCTCGTCATGTGAGCTGTCGGCCGGTGAGGGAGATGAACAGCGTCTCCAGACTCGGCGGCGCGAGATGAATATCGCGGATCGAGCGAGCGTGCACGGTGGCGATGGTGACGAGTGCCGCGATCACCTCGCCACCGCGATCGCTGTAGACACGAACGCTGTTGCTTCCGTGCTCGAACTTCGCCTCGGCGCTCGACACGCCGGGTACCCCGCGCATCTCGGTCACCAGACCATCACCGCTCCCGTCGAGGACGAGCTCGATCATCGTTCCGCCGGGCGCACGCGCCTTGAGCGCCTCCGGCGTATCGATCGCGAGCAGCCTGCCCTGGTCGACGATGGCAAGTCGGTCGCAGAGGCGATCGGCTTCCTCCATGTAGTGCGTAGTCATCACGATCGTACGTCCCTGCGAGTGCAGCTCGCGCAGGATCGTCCACAGGTCGAGACGCGCCTGAGGATCGAGTCCGACCGTCGGCTCGTCGAGGAAGATCACACGCGGCTCGTGGATGAGGGCGCGCGCGATCATGAGGCGCTGCTGCTGCCCGCCCGAGAGCTGCATGACTTTCGCCTCGGCTCGTTCGGCGATCCCGAGCTTCTCGAGCAGCGCCTTCGCGCGCGCGTTCGCGACCGAGCGCGAGATGCCGAAGTACGCGGCGTGAAAAACGAGATTTTCGCGAACGTTCAGGGAGCTGTCGGGATTCGGGCGTTGGGGGACGACGCCGATCCGCTGGCGCACGAGCGTCGGCTGGATGCGGACATCGGCGCCCTCGATGATCGCGGTACCCGAAGTCGGAAGCACGCGCGTGGTGCAGATGCCGATGGTCGTCGTCTTCCCGGCACCGTTGGGGCCGAGGAGTCCGAAGAACTCGCCGGATCGTATCTCGAGATCGAGCGACTCGAGCGCGATCACCTCGCTCCCCGCACGACGCTCGGCCGCGGCGCGCGAAGCGTCGGGCGCGATGCCGGGCGCACCGCGGCCGGCCTTGGGAGGCGCGGTCGTGTAGACCTTGCGAAGTTTTTCGGTGCGGATGGCGGCGTCGGTCACGCGAGGAATGTAAATCGGTGTAGCGGATCGCGAAGTGAAGAGCTCGCAGCGGTGGCTCTCCTGCCTCGTGAAGGGTAAGATGGAAGCTCCTCTTCCCCGATTCGACATGCGCTTCGCGCGAACGATGTTTCTGCTCCTCCTGGTTCCCGTCGCGCTCGCCGCGCAGGGCTCGACGCTGCTGATCCCTGCCCGCGTCTTCGACGGCACCGCGATGCACGAGGGCTGGGCAGTCCTCGTCGACGCCGACACCATCGTCGCCGCCGGACCAGTTGCATCGCTGCATGCGCCAACAAACGCGACGCGAATCGATCTCCCCGGCGCGACGCTTCTCCCCGGACTCATCGACGCGCACTCACACGTCTTTCTGCATCCGTACAACGAGACGCCGTGGGATGATCAGGTGCTCCACGAGCCGCTCGCCCTTCGCGTCGCGCGCGCGACGAATCACGCGCGCAACACACTGCTCGCCGGCTTCACGACCATTCGCGATCTCGGCACGGAAGGCGCCGGATACTCCGATGTCGGGCTCAAGGAGGCAATCGAACAGGGAATCATCCCCGGTCCTCGCATGCTCGTCGTCACACGTGCGATCGTCGCGACGGGTGCGTACGGCCCCAAGGGTTTCGATCCGCGCTGGGAGGTCCCGCAGGGCGCCGAGGAGGCGGATGGTGTCGATGCGCTCATTCACGCAGTGCGCAGTCAGATCGCGAAAGGCGCCGACTGGATCAAGATCTACGGTGACTATCGCTGGGGTCCGAACGGCGAGACGCGGCCGACCTTCTCCCAGGACGAGGTGAATCTCGTGGTGCAGACCGCACGCGCGAGCGGTCGCGCCGTCGCAGTGCACGCGTACAGCGACACGGCGATTCGTCGCGCCGTGATCGCGGGCGTCGAGACCGTGGAGCACGCCGACGATGCATCCGCGGCCACGCTCGCACTGATGAAGGAGAAGGGGGTCGCGCTCTGCCCCACTCTCGCGGCCGGCGATGCGATCGCGCAGTACCGCGGGTGGAAGAAGGGCGTAGGTCCCGAGCCCGAGATGATCAAGCATCGCCGCGCGACCTTCGCGCTCGCGCTCGCGTCGGGCGTCACGATTTGCAACGGGAGCGACGTCGGCGTCTTCACACACGGCGACAACGCGCGCGAGCTCGAGCTCCTCGTCGACTACGGGATGACGCCGATCGCTGCACTTCGCGCCGCCACGAGCGTCGACGCGAAGGTGCTCCATCTCGACCGCAAGCTCGGCTCCGTGAAGCCCGGACTCCTCGCCGATCTCGTCGCGGTGAGCGGCGATCCGACGAAGGACATCCACGCGCTCAGATCCGTGACGCTCGTGATGAAAGGCGGGGTACTCTACAAAAAGCCGTAACGAATGATGGCGATCGTTGCGCACCTCGGCGCGCGCTCGTCACCCGAGGATGCTCCTCCCCATCCTCGCTTTTCTCTGCATTGCGGGCACGCCCTGCCCCCTCCCGGCGCGCACGCCGGACAGCCTCGGCATGTCGGCCGAGCGTCTCGCGGCCGTCGATCGCGTGGTCGAGCGCGGAGTTGCCGCAGCCGGCTTTCCTGGCGCAGCGGTAGTCATAGGGCGTCGCGATGCGACCGTGCTCTCGCGCGGCTACGGCACACTCGACTACTCGCCCGCGAGCGCCGCCGTCTCGCCCGAGCGCACCCTCTACGACCTCGCATCGCTCACGAAGGTCGTCGCGACGACGTCGGCCATCATGGTGCTCTTCGACGAGCACCGCATCGCGCTCGACGCGCCCGTCGCTCGCTATCTCCCAGCCTTCGCGCGCGGCGCCAAGTCCCGGGTAACGATCCGGGAACTGCTCGAGCATCGCTCCGGCCTTCCCGCCGGCCGTAATCTCTCGCACTTCGCCCACTCGCCAGCGGAAACTCGCCGACGCGTGCTCGCGACCGCGCTCGAACATCCGCCAGGCGCGGTGCAACAGTATTCGGATGTCGGAATGGATGTCCTGGGCTTCGTCGTCGAGGCCGTCGCGCACGAGCCACTCGACCACTTTGTTCGCCGGCGGATCTTCGCGCCGCTCGGCATGATGAGCACCACCTACACGCCCGCCGCCGCACTTCGCGCGCGCGCCGCCCCTACCGAGATGCACAACGCGCGCGGCCCACTCAAGGGACGCGTCCACGATGGCGATGCGTACGCGCTCGGCGGCGTCGCGGGTCACGCGGGGCTTTTCTCCACCGCGACCGATCTCGCGCGCTTCGCGCAGATGCTGCTCGATGGCGGCACGCTCGACGGCAAGCGCATCGTAGCCGACAGCACAGTCGCGCTCTTCACGCATCGCTCCTCGGGGTGGCGCGCGCTCGGCTGGGACACCTGCGCGGGCGGCGCGAGCTGTGGACAGCACATGAGCGAGCGCGCGTATGGTCACACCGGCTTCACGGGGACGTCACTCTGGATCGATCCAGATCGCGGGCTCTACGTGATCGTGCTCTCCAACTGGCTGCACGAGCGTGCCGATGGCTACACGCCGCCGATCGCGATTCTCGCTGATGTGCGCGCCGACGTCGCGGACATCGCAACGGTAGCCGCGGATTCCGACCGCGCCGAGCCTTCGGAGTGGAGAGCCGATCGCATGATCGGCTGGCGGCGCTAGGGCGCCTTCTTCGACTTCGGCTTCGGCTTCGCGATGGCTTTTGGAGCGGGCGACGGCTTCGTCGCGTCGACCGCGCGCTTCATCGACGCGAAGAAGAGCACCGCCTCCCTGCGCTCGAGCGCCAGCGAGAATTTTCCGAAGCCGCGCGTCGAGAAGAGCAGCTCGAACGTCGTCGTGTCGGATGCGGCGCGGCGCAGAAAGCTCACGGCGGCTCCGCTGCCCGAAGACTCCTCGATCATGCTTCGCTGCAACACGACCACTGTCGCTTTCTTCGGCGCAGCGCGCGTCACGAACCGGCGCGTCGAGTCCGTCCACGCGCGCGCATCGTTCACGCGGAAGACGACAGTCGCAGCGCTGTCGCCCTGCGCGCCCGCGATCGCGATGATCCCGCCCGGGCGCACATCGATGGCCACCGCACCATCGACGAATCCATAGCGCGCGATCGTCTTCGCCTGGCCGCGAAGCGAACTGCTAGCGAGGGCGAGCAGCGAGATGGCGAGCAGTGAGCGCACGGCGCGAGAGACTATTCGATCACCGCGTTCCGCTCGGCGGCCCGTGCTGCGCCAGCGTAAACAGGTCCTGCTGCGTCGAACCCTTTCGCAGCAGCTCGACGGCGCGCACGAGCTGGTTGTCGTCCGCAAGCTCGCGGCGCTTGGCCGTCGAGTCTCCGAATGCGAAGCGCGCGACTCGATCGCCGAGGACGCGATCCACTTCGGGCGCGGCCTCGGTATAGAGCTTGGGATCGATCGTGACGCCAGCCGCGGTCACTCGCCGATAGAGCTCGGCGCGCCACTCGGGTGCGACCACGAAGTCCGGGCGAACTTTCTCCTTCAGCTCCATCGAGTAGTTGTACAGCGTGATGTAGAACTCCTGCGACTTCGGCGTGATCGCCTTGAGGAACAGCTGCTCCGGCGCATCCAGCGTGTCGGGCTGCACGACGACGTCCGGCGTGATCGCGCCGCCACCGTAGATGACGCGACCTGCGTCGCTCTTGAACTGCGGACGATTCTTCTTGACCGTATCCGTCTCGAGCGAGTCGGGCTCCTCCACGAGCTTCCCGTCGACGACCTTCCGCTCCTTCTGAATCGAGCGCCCGCTCGGCGTATACCACTTCGCCGTCGTCAGCTTGAGCGCCCATCCGCCGTCGAGCGTGAAGAGCGACTGAACCAGTCCCTTTCCGAACGACGTCGTGCCGACCACCAGCGCGCGATCGTGATCCTGCAGCGCGCCGGCGACGATCTCGCTCGCCGAGGCGGTGTAGCCATCGGTGAGCACGACCAGCGGCAGCGTCGGGGCCAGCGGCGTTCCGCGCGCCGCGTATCGCTGCACCTCGCCACTGCGAGCGCGCACCGTCGCGATCTCCGCGCCGTCCTTCAAAAACAAATTGCTGATGTCGATCGCCTGATCGACGATGCCGCCGCCGTTGCCGCGAAGATCGATGACGATGCCGCGCGCGCCTTCCTTCGTGAGCGTCTGCACCGCGTGCTCGAACTCGTCGCCCGATGTCTCGTTGAACTGGAGGAGCGGCAGATAGCCGATCTTGCCGTCGAGGAGAATCGTGTACGGCACCGCGGGAATGTGGATCACGGCGCGCGTCAGCTTGAGCGTGATCGGCGCATTGACACCCGGACGCGAGAAGGTGACGTTCACCTGCGTTCCCGGACTTCCCTTGAGGGCATCGGTGACCTGCGGCAGCTTCCAGCCGTGAACCGCCTGGCTTTCCACCGCGACGATGTGATCGCCGTCGTGCACACCGCCCGCCTCGGCCGGCGTGTGCGGATAGACGCGGCTCACGACCGTCGTGCCCTGCTGGTCCTCGACGAGCATGCCGAGCCCTGCGTAGCGACCACCCGTGCTCGCGGTGAACTCGGAGAGTTGCTTGGGTGAATAAAGTGCCGCGTACGGATCGTTGATCTCGCGCACGAGCCCCCGTGCCGCCTTTTCGTAGAGCTCCGCACTTCCGACCGTGTCGACGAATCGGTCGGACACGAGCGAGAGCACTTGATCGAACAACCGCGCGCTGTCGCGCGTCGAGCGGCGCTCGATCAGGAACGCACTGGTGGCAAGCGGAACGAGCAGAACGGCAGCGAAAAAGACGGAAGCGCGGACGCGACTCATCGGCCCTCGAGGGTCATGGCGTGATGTCGAAATCACTGGTGCAGTGTAGCGCGGAGCGGGCGCCGGGGGAATCACCACGGCACACATCGAGTGAGACACTTCACACGGTGTGGAGTTGCCTGCGCACTTTCAATGCCCTCAGGCGTCATGTATCCTCCTTATACATGCAAAATACGCCACTCGCCGAGGGACCCTCGGTGCAACGCTGCCTGCGCTGTGCCAGGGAGCTGGACGAGCTCGATGCGCGCCCCCAATGCCCCTACTGCAGCGGCTTGCTGGAGCTTCGCCACACGCTGCCGAAGGAGCGCGGAGCAGCGCTCGCTGATCGTTTCCGAAGCTCCGCTTCTGCCTCGGGTGTCTGGCGCTTCGGTCCCCTGGTGCTGCCGAACGGCGCCGACGCAGCGGTATCGTGGCCCGAAGGCAACACGCCGCTGATTTCGCGTAAGGCGGTCGCGGCGTGGGCGGGCGTGTCGGCGCTTCGAATCAAGCACGAGGGGATGAACCCGACGGGCTCGTTCAAGGATCGCGGAATGACCGTCGGCGTGACGCAGGCCGTACGGGTCGGCGCGACTGCGGTCGCGTGTGCGTCGACCGGAAACACGAGCGCGTCGATGGCGGCGTACGCTGCTCTCGCGGAGATTCCCGCCCTCGTCCTCGTGCCGCTCGGCAAGGTGGCCCTCGGCAAGCTCACACAGTCGCTCGCGTATGGCGCGCGGACCCTGCTCGTGCGCGGCGATTTCGACGACTGCCTTCGCCTGGTGCGCGAGTCGGCCGAGGAGCTCGGAGCATATCTGCTCAACTCGATCAATCCGTACCGCATCGAGGGGCAGAAGACGATCGTTTTCGAGATGCTCGAGCAATTGGGCTGGGAGGCGCCGGACTGGATCGCGCTCCCGGCTGGAAACCTCGGCAACACTGCGGCGTTCGGAAAAGCGCTGCGCGAGGCGATGGAGCTCGGGCTGATCACGAAAGTGCCGCGACTCCTAGCGGTTCAGTCGGATGGCGCGGCCCCGTTCGCGATGAGCTTTCGCGAAAGCTTCCGCGTGCGCCATACGGTTCGCGCCAACACGATCGCCACCGCGATCAACATCGGCGCGCCGGCGAGCTATCAGCGCGCGGTGCAATCGATTCGCGAGACGAACGGCGTCGTCACTTCGGTGAGCGATGGAAACATCATGGAAGCGAAGGCGATCATCGATGCCGCCGGAGTGGGCTGCGAGCCGGCGAGCGCAGCGAGCGTCGCCGGTGTGAAGCAGATGGTGCTGGCCGGAACGATCTCTCCGGATGAGAGCGTGGTGTGCGTACTCACCGGGCACGTACTCAAGGATCCGGAGGCGCTCGATCGTTATCATCGCGGCACCGAGCCGCCACCTGCGCACGCGAATCGGCCGATCGAGATCGATGCGTCGCTGAGCGCCGTTGCCGACGTAATGCGCACGTTGCGGCCGACCTGACAATTCGGACAGGTAACCGTGACGCACCTTGGTTAGTATCAGGAGACAAAGAACTCTTGATAACAGACACGTTGCTGGTATCGCCCGGGCACTTCCAATAATTTTTTCTCGCCTGAGCGCGCTGTAGTTCGGTTGCTGCACGAGGCACGATCCGCGAGCTCACTCGCGTGTTCGTCTCCCTAATTCATCTGATTCGCGGACGGTATACGTGACCAACGTCGAGACGCCACTCTGGGTCGCAGGCTCCAAATCACGCGAGCTCTTCGACGAGGAGCAGCTGCATCTCGCGCCCGGTGCACAGAGCTTTGCGCTCTTCAGCCAGATCTGCATCGATCGCGGCGAAGGAGCCCTTCTTTACGATGTCGACGGGAACCGCTTCATCGACCTGATGGCCGGGATCGGCGTCGCGAGCCTTGGCTACGCACATCCGAAGTACGTCGCGGCGATGCAGAAGCAGGTGGCGAAGATCCACGTCGGCAGCTTCACCTCCGAGAATCGCGCGGTGCTCGTGAAGATGCTCGCCGATCTCGCCCCGGGCGATGTCAACCGCACGCAGCTCTACTCGAGCGGAGCCGAGGCGGTCGAGTCCGCGCTTCGCCTCGCGAAGTCGTACACCGGAAAGAACGAGGTCATCGGCTTCTGGGGCGCCTTCCACGGCAAGACTGCCGGCGTTCTCCCGCTGCTCGGCTCCAACTTCAAGTTCGATCTCGGCCCGCTCGTTCCGGGACGCTATCTGTCGCCCTACGATCCCGCCCACCGCTGCGGCTTCGACAAGTCGCACCGCGACTGCGATTGCGACGCGATCGGCTTCCTCAAGCGGAAGATCCAGTTCGAGACCTCGAACGACATCGCTGCGATCATCGTCGAGCCGATTCAGGGAACGGCGGGCAACATCGTGCCGCGACGCGGCTTCATGAAGGCGCTTCGCCAGCTGTGCGATGAGATCGGCGCGCTGCTCATCGCCGATGAGATGATCACGGGCTTCGGCCGCACCGGGAAGTTCTGGGGGATCGAGCACGAGGGCTCCATAGTTCCCGACATCATGACGTGCGGCAAGGGCTTCGGCGGCGGCTTCCCGATGAGCGGGCTGCTCGTGCGCGAGAAGGTGGCATTCGCGAAGCCATGGGCAAATCCGAGCGGCAGCTCGTCGAGCTACGGCGGCAACCCGATGGCGGCCGCCGCGGCGCGCGTGACGATCGAGACGATTCAGGAGGAGGGACTCGTCGAGAACTCGCGCAAGGTCGGCGAGAAGATGCTGGCCGAGATCCAGCGCTGGGAGCGTGAGATCCCGATCATCAAGGATGCGCGTGGTCGCGGTCTCATGATCGGCTTCGACATCGTGGAGCCGGGGACAGACACACTCGTCGACAAGAAGGTCACGCGTCAGATCTTCGACAAGTGTCTCGCGCGCGGCGTGTTGTCGATGATCTACAATCCGGAAGTGCGCATCAACCCGCCGCTCGTCATCAGCGAGGAGCTGGCGCTGGAAGCACTCGCCATCACCGAGGACATTCTCCGCGAAACCGCGGACTCGCTCGCACGGTGAGCACCAACGCGTCAACGACCGCGTCGCCTTCGGGGGACGCGGTCGTCGCATCACTGCCCGTACGAAAATATCGCGGCGCAGTGATCGGCCTCGGCGGCGTCGCGCGCGGATCGCACATCCCCGGCTTCCTGCACGACGAGGCCACGCGGAATCGTCTCGAGATCGTGGCGACGGTGGATGCATCTCCATCGGCCGTGCCGCTCGATGGCGTGCCGCAGCTCGAGTCGCGCGATGATCTCCGGCTGATCGAGGACGTCGACTTCGTCGACATCTGCACACCGACGTCGTCGCATCTCGATCTCACCATCTGGGCGCTCGAGCACGGCTATCACGTGCTCTGCGAAAAGCCCGTCGCGCTCACCACCGCCGAGGCACGGCGCATTGCCGATGCGTCGCGCGAATCGGGGCGCGTCGTGATGCCTTGCCATCAGTATCGCTACAACCCGGTGTGGGTCCAGCTTCGAAGGTGGCTCGCCGAGGGAGCGATCGGGCGTTGGCATCTCGCCGAGCTGCACGTCTACCGGCTCATGGCCGACCGCGGCACGAGCGCGGACTCGACGCCATGGCGCGGCTTGCGCGCGGATGCGGGCGGAGGAATTCTGCTCGACCACGGTACGCATCTGATCTATTCGATGCTCGACACGGCTGGCGTGCCGCCTCGCGTGCGCGCGTGGACCGGACTCCTTCAACATCAGGACTACGACGTCGAGGACAGCGCTCAGCTGCTGTTCGAGTATCCCGAGCGTCTCGGCGTCATGTTCCTCACGTGGGCGGCGCGGCATCGCGAGACGCACATTCGCTTCATTGGCGACGGCGGCTCGATCGACTGGATCGGTGGTGTGCTCAGGCTCGAGCGCGGTGGCGCGGTGGAGGAGTTCGACTACTCCGCGCAGCTGGACAAGTCGGCCTATCCGGCGTGGTTCGCAGGCTTGTTCAACGCATTCGCGAACGCGATGGATGCCAACGATCTGGCGCCGTCGCTGATCGATATCGCGAATGTCGCCGTCGTGCTGGAGGGTGCGTACGAATCCGCGCGCAGCGGAGCCGCTCAGGAAATTCAGCGACGCTAGGTAGCAACGGCTGGGGTCGCTCTACTTGCGGTTTTGGTCGACTTGCCCCATGCTCTTGTCGCGAAAGAGACTCGTGTGTGATGCAAATCACATCGCACATTGAAAAACGGAAGTCGCAGGCTCACCCTCTCGAAAGAGTTGCTCATGGCGGACATGCTCCAGGAGCAGTCCACTGATGAATGCCGGTGCGCGTGTCATCGCGCCGGAGCCGTCGTCATGCACGTCCTCGAGTGCTGCCGACGTTGTCCGCGCTGCGCGCGATCGGTAACCTCCGCGCGCTTCGCCACGCATGTTGCTTCGTGCCGCCCGGGAAGCGGGGTGCGCGATCGCGACGTCGCGACGCCGCCGCCGGCTTGAGCTAGCGCGACACTGCGATCTCGAGCGCGCGCTTCTCGTACTCGGCGCGCGCGCGGGAGATGAGATCGAGCACCGCCGCCTTCTCCGCCGCGCTGTTCCACCCCTGGTGCCTCTCGGCGCCTTCGCGGAGCCTGTCGACCCAGTCGATGAAGAAGCGCGCATCGTCGGGTGAGCGCGGCGGAATTCCGGCGACAGTGAGATAGACGGGGCTCGTCGTGGCGAAGGGATAGATGTCGAGGATCGGCGGCGACGCATGCTCGCTCCACGCGCGCAGCGTGATCCAGCCGCTCTTGTCGACGGGAACACTCACCGTCGCCGATGCGCTCTTGTGTTCGGCGGACATCGGAATCGTCGCGACGACCCTGCCGTTCTGCACGAGCTCGAGATGCTCGACGGGGACGATCGAGTGCATCGATGCCCGCACACTGATCGTGTGCGTGCCGAGTGTGAACGGGATCTCATCGCCCGGCTCCTTGCCGTTCACGATGAGCGAGAGCAGCGGGCCGTTCGTCGCGAATGTCTTTCCCCCCTTGATCGCGCGCATCCAGCGCGCATGATCCAGCTTCGCGCCGGAGTGCACGTACACACGGTTCATGCCGACGGGCCCGCGCAGCGACGCGAAGTTGGTCATCGCATCGGTTCCGGCGCCGGCCGGGATTCTGAAGCCGCAGTTGAGCAGCCGATACCACACCGCGGCCGTGGAGCGATGATCGGCGAAGGCGACGATCTCCATATAGTCGACCTTCCCGAGCGCGACGTCCACCGGGAGCTCGCTCTTGACGCGCGAGATGGTGTCCTCGGGATCTGGCATCTCGTCGTACGGGTGCACGTAGCCGGTGATGGCACCCTGCGCGTGGGCCAGATCGAAGACGTTCGCGTTCGCGGGATAGAGACTTCCTGCCGGCGTGTTCGCGTAGGCGGCGTATCCGGGAAGGATGATGTTCTTCGTCAGCCCGAGCAGGCCGCTGTGGCCCCAATAACTGGTGTGAAACTCCTGCCCGTGTACGATGAGCGTCGATGGCGTCGAAACCTTGTCGGGCACGCCGTTCGCGAAGTACGAGATATCGGGAACGCGCTGCTCCTTGTTTACGATCAACTCTTCGACGACGTGCAGATCTTCCGCGCGCGCCATGAACGCGAGCTGCGTCGGCGCCGTGCGATAGTTGCCGCCGTAATTCATGTGCACGTGGAGATCGCCGCTCATCCATCCCTCTGCGGGAAGATTCACGAGTCGGTGCATGACGACGTGCACCGTCTTCGCCCCCTTCGCGCTCACCTGCACCGCCCGGGTTTCGACTGCGTACTCGAGCCCGCGCGTAACCTCGATGGTCATCGCGCCCGTGGGAACGGTGAGCGTCGAGCTTCCCGAAGTGTGGTAGTAGCCCACCTCGAAGTGCCGCTCGCTCCGATCGAACGCATCATCCGCGTGCATCAGCGCGGTGGGCGGCGCCCAGCTCCGGCCATCCGGTCCCGTAACCGAGACGCGCGCATCGAGCACGCGCCCCGCGTCATCGGTCACACTCACCGTCAACGAGCCGACCGGCTCGATGAACTTCATCGTCTTCGCTTCGACCTTTCGCTTCGCCGCGCCGGGCATGTCGAGCGCCCAGAGCGCCGTGTTTCCACCCTCGTTCGAGATGTACGCGATGTGCCGCGCATCGCGCGACCACCGCGGACTCGTCGCGTCGAACGCGCCATACGTGAGCTCGAGCGGAACGCCGCCGTCGCTCGTCATGAGCCACAGTTGATTGAACTGCGTGCCGACGTATGAGCTGAAGACGATACGCTTTCCATCCGGCGACCAGTCGGGGCGCGCCTTCCACGTCGTTTCCTCGAAGTGGATCATCCGCATCGAGTCGCTCGGCTCCGCCTTCATCCGCCAGAAGCCGCCCGTTCCCCAGATCTCGCCGCGATTCGATATCACGATCAGCTCCTTCCCGTCCGGCGACCACGTCGGCGAGAGATAGTGATCGTAGACGCTGTAGTAGTAGCGCGGGAGCTTGCTGTCGCGATCCGTCGTGATTCGCTTCGGCTCCGCGCCGCGCCCGTCGCGAACATCCATCGTGTACACGTGCCATCGCCCCTCGAACTGCGTGCTGACGAACGCCAGCCGCGCGCCGTCGGGCGACCAGCGCGGCTCGAGATTCACCGCATGATTGCTCGTGAGCGGAATGACCTTTCCCGTCGCGATCTCGAGGAGCTCGAGCTCGACCGCGTTGCCGTCGTAGCGATCGAAGGCCACCCACTTCCCGTCGGGCGACACATCGGGCTGATAATCGTAACCACCCCCCGCCGTGAGCTGCGTCGCGATAGTCGAGCCGAGCGCCTGCTTCCAGAGCGAGCCGCGCATCGAGTACACGAGCGTCGCGTTGTCCGGCATCCACGCGGCGCCACTCGGCCCCGTGGTGAGCTGCGGCAGATACATCTCGCGGAAGTAGTACGGGTGCGGCACGTTGATCTGCTTGAGCACTGCCTCGCGCTGTGCGGGGAGCGAGGCGGAGGTGCCGAACGCGAGAAGAGCCAGCAGAGTACGGCGCACGAGATACTCCTTGGAAGCCATTACGCGAAGAGCAGAAAGACATCGTACAGTGCGTGCGTCCACGCCACGATGCCGAAGCCGCGAAGCAGGTACAGCGCACTGAAGAACAGACCGGCGATCATGCGAAAAGTGAACGACTGCACGGTGAACACGTCGCCGTAGGCGCCAACGTAGTGAAAGGCCGAGAAGATCACGGCACCCAGCACCACCGCGAACGCGCCCGCGATGCGCGGCGTCATTCCGCACACCACGCGGCCGAACGTCGCGAGGCCGCTCACGAGAATCACGCGAAAGAGCAGCTCCTCATACAATCCTGCGCCGAGCGAGACCATGAGCTTCGTCGTCGTGTCGAGCTGCTCCATCGGTGCGAGCGAGAGCATGTGCAGCGTCCCGAGCAGCCGCGCGGTGATCAAGCCGACGACGACGCCGAACACCAGCGCGAGCGCAACCGACTCACCGAGCATCCAGAGGAAGAACGAGCTTCGCAGCGGCTCACTATTCGCCCGCTTGTCGCGAATTGCGCCCCACAGGAAGAATCCGACGAGCACGACCCCGAACGCCAGGGGTCCCCACCGTCCGAGCGCCGCGTAGAACAGCGACTTGAGAAGGACATCAGCTCCGTTCCGAACCCCGTGCGTCTCACCCGGCGGAAGAATCGCAGCGAGCAGCTCGTAGAGCGCGAGCAGCGGGAGCGCGAAGGTGAAGCTGTAGCGCGGAGCACGGCTCGCGCGCCAATAGCTCTTCACCGCACCTGTGGCCACTCAGCTACCCTTGAGATACAGCTTCCCGGGATCGAGCACTTCGCGCAGCAGCCGCAGCTCCTCCGCGCTGGGCGGCGCCACCGCTTCGAGCGAGTCGCGCACGCGCAGCTTCCATCCCACGCGCGAGGTGACATCCTCCGTCGTAACTCCAGGATAGAGCGCCGCGAGCTCCATCTCGCCATCGACATCTGATGCGCACAGCACGCCGCGATCGGTGATCACCTTCACCGGGCCCGCGCCCGGCATCCCCCACTCCCGCCGCGACTTCCCCTTCCCGCGATTGCCGGGACTCGTGATGTAGTCCACGGCCTCGGGAAAGGCGCGCGTGCTCAGCCTCGAGATGATCACCGTCCGCTGCGCGTGCGTCGCGATCTCCGCCGCGCCGCCGCTCCCGGGTAGCCGCACCTTGGGCTTCGCGTAGTCGCCGACGACCGTCGTGTTGATGTTTCCGTACTTGTCGATCTGCGCCCCGCCCAGAAAGCCGACCTCGATCCGCCCTCCCTGCAAAAAGAGCTGGAAGATGTCCGCCATACCCGTGACCATCAGTGATCCCGTGACGAGCGATGGATCGCCAATCGACACCGGCAGCCGCTCCGGCAGCGCGCCTACGGCGCCCGACTCGTAGATGAGCACGAGCGCGGGCGCATGCGTCGCACGCGCGAGATTGCATGCGAGATTGGGCAGCCCGATGCCGACGAAGACGATCTCGCCATCGCGCAGCTCGCGCGACGCGACCACCGTCATCATCTCCTCGGCCGAATACTTCAGCTCAGTAGCCGTAGTTCACTCCCTCGCACATCCGAGCGCGCGCTGCGAGCCGATCGGTGAGCCCGGGATGGAGCGCGAGATACCCGGCGCGATCTTCCACACTCATCACATACGTCTCCAGATACGCCTGCAGCGACCCCTCGTCGCGCGAGATGTTCTCCCATGCGACGTAGAAGTCGTTGTCCCGATCGTAGTGTCCCTGCGCGTATGACGGATGCGCACCCCATGGCTCGACCACGACCGCGTCCACGATCATTCCCGGAATCAGCGTTCGATTCGGATCCGCGCGCACGACGCTCGTGTCGACGAGCTCCTCGACTACGACAATGACATGCTTCGACGCGAATGCTGCCTCCTTCTGCACGCCGAGCAGCCCCCAGATCTGCGTGTTCCCCTCGGCGTCCGCGCGCTGCGCGTGCACGATGGTCACATCGGGATTGAGCGCCGGGACAGCGGCGAGCTGTTCGCCCGTGTACGGACACGTCACCTGCGCGATGCGCGGATTCGAATCGGGAAGGTCCGTGCCCTTGTAGTCGCGCAGCGGCCAGAAGGGGAGGTGCGCGGCACCCGCACTGAAGCGCGCGACCATGCCGAAGTGCGAATACTCCTCGATCTCGAGCGGTGGATTGCCCGCCTCAACCGCGCGCCGAAATGCGTGCAGTGAACCGACACCGGGATTTCCCGCCCACGAGAACACGAGCTTGCGCGCGCACCCGGCCGCGAGCAACTGGTCGATGATGAGGTCGGGGGTGAGCCGGCAGAGCACGAGGTCGCGGCGCTTCTGCCGGATGATCTCGTGCCCCGCCGCGAAACAGATCAGATGCGTGAAGCCCTCGATGACGACCGTGTCACCGTCGTGCACGAAGCGCGCTATCGCATCGCGCATCGAGACGACCTTCGACGCCTTCGGCATCCCCGACGCCACCGGCGCCGCCCCGGTCACGTCAGCGACGTCAGCGCGCGATCGATGATCGCAACCGCGATGTCGATGTCCTGCTCATCGATCACGAGCGGCGGCGCCAGGCGCAGCGTGCTCTTGCCGCACGTAAGAAGCAGCAACCCATCCTCGAACGCCTTCTCGACCAGCGCGCGCGCGAGCTCCGGCGCCGGCTCGCGCGTCGCGCGATCCTTCACGAACTCGACGCCTATCATGAGCCCCATACCGCGCACATCCCCGATCGACGGATGCTTCTTCTGCAGATCGCGCATCGCGCCGATCAGCTTCTCGCCGAGCGCTGGAACCTTCGGCATCAACTCCTGCTCGATGACATCGAGCGTGGCCATCGCCGCGGCGACCGCCACCGGATTTCCTCCAAACGTCGAGCCGTGCGCACCGCTCTCCCACTTCGTGATGGATTCCTTCGCGATGATGGCGCCGAGCGGCATGCCGGAGGCGAGCCCCTTCGCGGTGAGCAGGATGTCGGGCTCGATGCCGGCGAACTCCGTCGCCCACATCTTCCCGGTGCGACCGACGCCGCACTGGATCTCGTCGCACACGAGCAGAATTCCGTGCTTGTCGCACAATGCGCGCAGCGCCGGAAGAAATTGCGGCGGCGGCACGATGTATCCGCCCTCACCCTGAATCGGCTCGACGAAGATCGCCGCGACATCGCGCGGGTCGACCTGGCGCGCGAACAACTCCTCGATCGCACCGATGCTGTGGATGTGGCAGTCCGAGTGCGCCTCACCGCATTCGCAGCGGTAGGGGTTCGCGTACTGCACGTGATAGACCTCGGAGAGCAGCGGACCGAAGCCCGCGTGCTGCTTCACCTTGCTCGAGGTGAGACTCATCGCGCCGTACGTGCGCCCGTGAAATGCACCCTTGAACGCGATCAGCCCCGCGCGACGCGTCGAGTTGCGCGCGAGCTTGATCGCCCCGTCCACCGCCTCCGCACCGGAGTTGGAGAGGAACACGCGCTTCCTGCTCGGGCCGGGCGCGAGCTTCGCGAGCCGCTCGAACAGCGTCGCGAGCCCCTCGAAATAGAAATCCGATCCGCAGATGTGCAGAAACCTGTCCGCCTGCGCCTTGATCGCCGAGATGACCGTCGGATGACCGTAGCCCGTAGAAGCGACCGCGATCCCCGCCATGAAGTCGAGGAAGCGATTTCCATCGACATCCTCCACCATCGCCTTCTCGCCACGTGCGATGACGAGCGGATACTCCTTGATGTAGCACGGCGAGGCGAACGCCTCATCCTGCTCGACGATACGGCGCGCATTCGGGCCGGGCACGGGAGTAACGATGTGCGGGTAGTTCCGCGTCACGGAGGGCGCGCTGGTGGGGCGAACGGTGGCGGTCATGAATTTTTATCCGGTGCGTGTATGGTCGTGCGACTCTGCTCGCGCATGAACTGCATTACGTAGTACGGGCCGCATCCGCCTTTCCCGGATGTCCCCGAGCCCTTCCACCCCGTGAACGCCTGCGCTCCGGGCCACGCGCCAGTCGTGGCGCCGGTGCGTTTGTTGGCGTAGCACACTCCCGCCTCGATCTCATCGAAGAAGCGCGCGACCTCCTCATCGCTGCCGCTGTAGATCCCCGCCGTGAGCCCGTACTCCGTCTTGTTGCTCTCGGCGATCGCCTCCTCGAACGATCCGACCTCGCCGATCACGAGCAGCGGCGCGAACAGCTCGGTGCGGAACAGCGAGCTTTCGAGTGGAGCCGTCACGATCGCAGGGGAAACATAGTGCCCCCTCGCCTGCGCTCCGCGAGTGAGGCGTGTGCCCCCGGCGAGAACCTTCCCTTCGCCCTTCGCCTGCGCCACCGCCTTCTCGTAGCGAAGCACCGACTGCTCGTTGATCACGGGCCCGAAATACACGTCGCGCTCCGAGGGATCGCCAATCACGAGCTTCTCCGTCTTCGCGATCAGCGCATCGGTGAATTCCTTCGCCACCGACTTGTGCACGTACACACGCGACGTCGCCGAGCACTTCTGGTTCTGCAAGCCGAACGCCGACTTCATCACTCCCTCGGCCGCCATGTCGATGTCGGCGCTGTCCATCACGATCGCGGCGTTCTTTCCGCCGAGCTCGAGGAGGCAGGGGCGCGCCCACTTCGCGCTGAACTCCGCGAAGATGCGCATCCCGACCTCCTTCGAGCCGGTGAAGACGACGCCATCGATTCCGGGATGGCGCCAGATCGCATCGCCGATGAGATGCCCGTGTCCCTGGATGAGATTGAACACCCCGGCGGGAATTCCGGCGTCGCGGTAGATCTCGTAGAGCTTGTGCCCCGTCCACGGCGCCTCTTCCGCGGGCTTGTAGACGATCGTGTTGCCCGCGACGAGCGCAGCGGACGACATTCCCGCCGCGAGCGCGAGCGGGAAGTTGAATGGCGCGATGCACGCGAAAACGCCGAAGGGTCGGAGCACGTCGATGTTGCGCTCGATCGGCGTCATGCGCGCCATCTCACGAACGAAGCCGTGCGCATCCTGGAGCTGCTGGCAGTAATAGTCGATGAGATCCGCCGATTCCTCGGCGTCGCCCATTGCCTCGAGCCTGCTCTTCCCTACCTCTATGCTCATGATCGCCGCGAGCTCGAACTTGCGCTCGCGAATCAGCTCGGCGGCGCGGCGGAGCGGAGCTATGCGCTCCGCCGCGCTGCGCGCCGCCCAACCCTTCGCCGCGGCGCGCGCAGCCTTCACTGCGAGATCGATCTGCTCCGGGCGCGCGGTGTGGAAGCTCCCGAGCACTTGCGTGGTATCGATCGGCGATATGTCGACGATTTGCTCCGCGGTCGTCGTCACCGCCTTGCCGTCGATGTACATCGGGTACTGCTTGCCGCTCGCTCCACGCACGCGCACGAGCGCCTCGTCGAACAGCGCGTGGAATTGCTCGAGGTCGACGTTGGTCGAGGTGTACGTGATCTTCGGCAGTGTCGCTGCGGTCATATCGCTCGGAGTGGGAATCATGTCCTCGCCAGGGCGCCGGCGACCGAATCGTCGTATGCAGTGCGGAACAGTGTCACCAGCTCGTCGATCTGTACGGGCTCGATCACGAAGGGCGGCGCGAGCATGAGGATGTCGCCGTCGACGCCGTTCACGTGGCCGGTGTTCGGCCACACCACGAGCCCCGCGCGCTGCGCCGCTTCCGTGAATCGCTCGGCCACCTTTGCGCTCCTCGGAAAGGGTGTGCGAGTCTCGCGATCGAGCACGAGCTCGATTCCGGCGATCATACCGCGTCCGCGCACATCGCCCACGTGTGGCAGCTCGAGGAGCGCCGCGAGCTTGTCGTGGAGCACGCGCCCCATCTCCGCCGCGCGTGCGACCAACGCATGGTCGCGCAGATAGCGCACCGTCGCGAGCCCCGCAGCGCAGAGCACGGGGTGATGCGAGAATGTCTGCGCGTGCATCAGCGATCCGGAGCCGCGCGCGAGAACGTCGACGATGCGACGCGGCGCCGCGACCGCGGAGAGGGGCACGTAGCCTCCAGCGATCCCCTTTCCCATCGTCATGAGGTCGGGCGTTACGCCGTACGGCTCGAGCGCGGACCACGTCCCCGTTCGCCCTGCACCGCACGCAACCTCGTCGGCCACGAAGAGCACGTCGTGCCGGTCGCAGATCGCTCGAATCGTGCGCCAGTAGTCGTCGCGCGGCACCGACGCGCCCGTCGATGACCCGCCCACCGGCTCGGCGATGAATGCCGCAACGCGATCGGCGCCTAGTTCGAGGATCTTCGCCTCGAGCGCCGTGCCCGAGCAGATCGCGCACGAGACATCGAGTCCGCGGCACTCGCACCGATACGCGAGCGGCGCCGGCACCCGATGCACGTCGACGATCCACTCGCGGAAGTACGTCGCGTAATGCGGCCGCGCGGATGCGGAAAGCGCGAGTAGCGTGTTGCCGTGGTAGCCCGGGGCGAGCGAGATGATCGCCTCCTTCTCCGGCCTGCCGCTCTCCACCCAGTACTGCCGGGCGAGCTTGAGCGCGGCCTCGACCGCCTCCGACCCGCTCGAGAGGAAATAGATGTGCTCGAGATCGCCGGGGGCCAGCGCGGCGAGCTCCCGCGCGAGCTCCTCCACCGGCTCGCTCGTGAACGCCGTTCCGTTCACGTAGGCAATGCGCGATGCCTGCTTGGACATCGCGACCGCGATCTCGCGCACACCGTGCCCGATGTTCGCGACGAAGGCTCCGCCGCATCCATCGAGATATCGACGGCCGGCTTCATCCCACACGTAGCACCCTTCGCCCCGAACGATCTCGGGGAAGTCGCGGGTCAGCTTCCGGTAGAAGACGTTGCCGTCTGGATAGCGATGCGTGGCAGCGATCGGGCGTTTCCTGGGGGGGAAGAAGGCTAACTTATCCCGCCGCCACACCCGGAAACAGGGTCAATTGTGCCGCAACTGCATCCAGCGGCGCGCCTTACGCAAAGCACGCCACATTCGCCCATGCGTTAGCCCTCGTAGAAAACTCGGAGTTCGCGACATTATCAGACGACGGATTCTTCGCGGCCGAGGAGAGCCGGGGAACGCGACGGAGCAGGGCGTTTTTCTCGGGCGGCAGTCATCAAATCGGGAGAATCTTCGTCGTGAGGTGACGCATGGGTGTCCGCCTTCTAGCAGCTGCCGCAGCTCGTGTCGTCGCCAGCTGTACGCCGCAACAACGGCAGACCGCTTCGTGCTTCCCAGGTGCAGCATGCGCGACGAAATGTGCGAGGCCAGAAGGCAGGCGAGGACGACCGCGACACCTCCTCGTGGAAGCATCCTCTGAACACGTTGCGGCCGATAAGCGATACGCTCATCCTCCCGGCCCCTGGCGCCATTCCCTGAATCGGCGGCTCGACCCGTCCGAACGACGAAAGACCCGCGCGGCTCTCGCCTCGCGGGTCTTCACGTCTTTTCGCACATCATTTCATTCTGCGACCGCTAGACGACGCGGCGGCCGGTGACGAGGCGAACAATTACCACCACGATCGCAATGACGAGCAGAATATGGATCAACCCGCCCGCGACGTGAAACACGCCGAAGCCGAGAATCCACAGAACGAAAAGAATAACCGCAAGTGTCCACAGCATTGTCGGAGCCCCCGCTCAAGAGTGAGTCGTACGGCAATTCCATAAGCAACAGGCGTACCGTGGGATTTTCGTGCCCGCTGCGAGGCCTCAACAGCCGTTCCTCGTCTTGCTCCCCCTCGTGCCCGCGTCTACAATCCGCGCACGGCACTCCCCTCCCCGCACTTTGGCTCTTTCCATGATCTCCCCCCGCACACTGCGAGGCGCGCTCGCCGCATACGCGTGTATCGCCGGCATCACGCCCGCCCGCGCGCAGCAATCCAGGCGGCCACTCACCGTCGCTGACATGCGGCGCTTCCAGCAAGTGAGCGACGCACGCATGTCGCCGAGTGGCGAGTTGATCGCCTACACAATCTCCTCCGTGGACAGCGCGCACGATCGGTCGAGCGGCGACATCTGGCTCGCCCGCTGGGACGGTGGGCGGGCGCTGCGCCTCACCTACGGCGATGGCGACGAGCACTCGCCGCGCTTCGCGGGCAGCGATCGCGCCATCTCCTTCCTCTCCTCGCGGGGCGATTCCCACGACTCCGATCAGCTCTGGCTGATCTCGACCGACGGAGGTGAGGCGCAGAAGCTCACATCGGTGAAGGGGGGCGTCGACGACTATTCCTGGTCGCCCGATGGGAAACGCGTGGTGCTCGCGCTCCGCGACTCGAGCGCCGATGCAGACAGCGCCCCGCATCCCATCGTCATCGACCGCTACCAGTTCAAGCATGACATCGAAGGCTATCTCGACGATCATCGCCTTCACCTCTGGCTCCTCGACGTCGCGACCCGCGCGCTCACGCAACTGACGAGCGGCAACCACGACGACATGATGCCCGAGTGGTCCCCCGATGGCTCACTCATCCTCTTCTCATCGAAGCAGCAGAAGGATCCCGACCGCTCCGACAACTGGGATCTGTACGTCATTGCGCCGACCGCCGGCGCAACTGCGAAGCAGCTCACCCACAACGATCTCGACGACGCGGATCCGCAGTGGGAGAGCCGTTCGGTGTGGAGTCCCGACAGCAGGGAGATCGCCTTCCTCGAGGGCGGCCCCGACTCCCTGCTCTACTTCGCGCTGCAGCGCCTCGCGATCGTCCCCGCTGCCGGCGGTCCCGTGCGCGTCGTCACGAGCACCCTCGATCGGAGCTTCGTAAACCCGGCGTGGTCGGGCGACGGAAAATCGATCTACGCCGCGCTCGAGGATGATGGCGCTACGATTCTCGCGCGCGTGCCGCGCGAGGGAGGTACCGTCACGCGCGTGCTCGACGGACGTCGCGTCGTTGCTGCCGTCGCGAGCGCGGGCTCGTACGTCGCGATCATCCAGAGCACCGTCACCCATCCCGATGAGCTCTTCGCCATCGACCGCGACTCGGCGCGCCAGATCACGAGCGCGAATGCGTGGCTCAGTGATATCCAGCTGGCGGAGGAGGAGCCGATCACGACGAAGAGCAAGGACGGCACGGACATTCACGGCTTCATCATGCGTCCCGTCGGCTACAAGTCCGGCACACGCGTGCCGACGATTCTGCGGCTACACGGTGGCCCCGTATCGGAATGGGATTATGGCTTCGAGCTCTCGTGGCAGCTCCTCGCCGCGCACGGCTTCGCCGTCGTCGGAATGAATCCGCGCGGCAGCTCCGGGCGCGGTCTCGCCTGGGCGAAAACCATCTACGCGCACTGGGGGGAAAAGGACGTCGAGGACGTGCTCTCCGGCGTCGACTACGCGGTCGCACACGGCATCGCCGACCCAGAGCGGCTCGGCGTCGGCGGCTGGAGCTACGGCGGTGAGCTCACCGACTACGTCATCGCGAGCGACACACGGTTCAAAGCCGCGATCGCAGGAGCGGGAATCGGTAACGTGCTGGCCGGCTTCGGCACCGACCAATACGTGCGCGAATACACCGACGAGCTGGGGCTGCCGTGGAAGAATCTCGAAGCGTGGCTCCGCGTCTCCTACCCGTTCCTCCACGCCGACCGAATCGTCACGCCGACGCTCTTCATGGCCGGCGATCAGGACTACAACGTCCCACTCCAGAACTCGGAGCAGATGTATCAGGCCCTCCGCTCACTCGGCGTCGAAACCCAACTGGTCATCTACCCAGGCCAATTCCACGGCCTCACGCGCCCGAGCTTCCTGGCCGACCGCATGCAGCGCTACATCGACTGGTACGGGAAGCATTTCGGCGGCAGCAAGCGTTAACTGCAACCGCGTGAAGCTCGACAAGTGACGGATGAGACGGACAAAAAACGGAAAAAGCTCTTGGCCGTTTCCGTTTCTCGTCCGTCCCATCCGTTTTTTCCCAGTTAGATCGCAGTCGCTTCCGACTACTCCCTCACCACCCCCTACAGCGGATCAATAAAGACCGTCGAGTAGGTCCTGTTCGCCTGCACCTGAAGCTTCACGTACATCATTGAATTCGCGGTATCGAAGAAATACACGTTGCCCGTGCTCGCATCGAGTTCCGACAGCGACGCCGCGGCTGCGATCGGATGCCCCGAGTCATAGTCGCGCCAGACCTTCACCGACGGATTCGTCCACGGGAATCCGATGCGCGCGTTGTCGCCAACCGCCGCATCCCTCCAATACAGTCTCGGCTTGCTCGGCACCAGCGCCGGCTGAAGCTTGTACTTGCGTCCGCTCAGGAGCGACATGTTGATCGATGTGAGCGATCCGCCGCTCCCCGCCATGGCGCCCGACACGTTGTCGTCGCGCACGATCGTCATTGGCGCGATGTTCTCCGGCGTCGCAGCCCCCGTGTTGAGCGAGAACAACCCATACGCGCCGCGGCAGACGAACGCGTTCCACTCGACTCGATTCGAGCACGTGCCGTCCAGCAGGATCGGCATGTTCGCCGCGACGTGCGCGCCTGTGGTTCCGGTCACGCTGCCGTCCGCATCGAGGAACACGGCGGCCTTGTCGCCGTCCTTGTCCGGGTGCGGATTCTCGAGATAGACATGGTTCGAGTTCACGAACGTCGCGCCGTTCGTGTAGTTCTGCGTGTTGATGCTGAAGGCGTTGTTCCTGTTGTAGCCGTACGCGCTCGCCGGCCGTGTCGCATTCGACGCGAAGTTGATGAACTGCACGCGCTCCGCGCCTACGCGACCATCGTAGAACTCGTAGCCGCGAATCGGATAGGTGCCGAGTGTCGTGGCGTTGTTACCACTCTCGCCGATGATGGTGGCATCCTGGAGGAACGTTTCGTTCGCCGCGAACGTGGCGCCGATGTCGTTGTCCGCGAGCATCGCGTGCGTGAGCCGCATGTTCGCGCCGCGCAGCCATGCACCGCGCTGGCGATTCTTGTACGCCGTGAAGTGATCGAATGTCGTGACGGCCACCGCCGATCCACCGTTCGTCGGATCGACGCGCGGGTTGTAGAACGTGACCTCCGTCGTTCCATCGGCTTTCGGACCGTCGTCGACGTTCATGCCGGTCGAGCGGTTGGAATGCGCCGTGTTGTTCGAGAAATTCGTAAACTGCGTGCGGCGCGGCCAGATCACCTCGGAGGACGACAGCCCCGTTGGATGCTCCGGGAGCGCGATCCAGAAGCCCACGCCCATCGAGCCGGCCGCGACGTCGCCCGTGTACGTGTTGTCCGGGTTCGTGATCCAGAACGTCGCGGGACGCCTGTCGGAGGCAAGCACTTCCTGACCGGCAACTGGAGTCATCGCCAAAATTCCGAGATTGTTCGTGATCGTGTTGCCGTGTTCGACGCCATCCTCGAGAAAGTAGCCGTGACCGAGATGGTGGTAGCAGATGTTGCCCGACACCACCGCCATGTTCGTTCCGTGTACCGTCACGCAGCGATTGAAGGTGTTCCAGATGCTGCTGTTCCGGATGTACTGTCCCGTCACGTCGCCGGCGACATGCCAATGGAAGGGATAGCGCGCGAGCTTCGACTTCTGTCCCATCTGATAGAGCTCGATCCCCTCCACGTGCGCGATACCTCCCTGGAACACGATGACGTGTCCGCAGTAGCCGGCGGTGACGCACTCGTCGTTGCCGCGCACCGTGATGTTGCGCGAAAGCAGCCCGATCTCCGCGCGCTCGTCGAGCGAGGCGCCGCCGACCGACTGCATCACTCCCCAGTGCGCGTACTTGAGCGCCGTGGTCACCGTCACCTGCGACGATGACACCGACTGCACGACGAGCGGCTCCGCTTGCGCGGGATCGAAGTCGGTCGACGCCAGCACGATATTGTCGCCGGCACGCCAGTCCACGCCCCGCTCGAGCATCAGCGTCGTCGCCCCCTTCGGCGCCGTCGCCGAGAGATGCGTCCATACGACACGCGGTGCGCCATGCAACTCGAGCGCGGCTCCGGATGAGACCGACAGCGCCTTGCTCGCGAGCCCGAGCGCTCCCTCGTTCGAGTCGTCGCCCGTGAGCGTGATCGTCGCCCGGTGTGTATACGGCTTCTGCTCCGAGCCTATCACGAGCGTGCCTTTCACCTGGACGTAGTTGGCCGAGAGCGCGAGGTCGGTATCCGCGAAGGTCAGCGATCCGTTGATCACGAGGCTCTTGAGCGCAGGCGGGGTAATGTCGAGAATCATCGACTCGCCCGCCGGCACTACGACATCCTGGTTCGCGACCGGCACCGCCTTCGAAGGCCAGCTATTCGGGTCCGACCACTTGAAAGTCGTTTGGGGCGGCGGATCGCCGGGACCGGTCGGGGGCGCATTATCCGCGCTGCACGATCCGAAGATCGCAATCGGGAGCGCGATAGCGACAGCGATGCGCGCTAGAGATTTCAACGGAAACATGGGGCGTCCTCTCTGGAGTGATGAGCCGCGGCGCGGATGCGACGGGGACAAGTCCCAAAGATTGGCGCACCTGCTGAGTGCGCCATAGCCGACCCACAGCGTGACACCCGCGACGTCTCATTTCGGTCAATTTGCGTTCGTGGATCGTAATGGAACGTTCCGGTGTTCTATCCTCGTGGGGGCCTTCACCTTTCATTTGATTCCGCGAGCCCCTCTCGGCGATCCCAACGACTAAACACATGCCGAGTCCGGCGCGTCGATTGCATAGCTCTCAACCGATGATTCCCACTATTCGAACCTCCCGTGCGATACCGCCGGCCCTCGTCGCCGGCTTGCTCCTTTGCATCACTGCGGTCGCCTGCAGCCACCCGCCGGTCACCAACGAGCCGACGCTCGCGAACGCGGACAGCGCGCGCGTCGCCCGGCAGTGGGCCGAATCGGCGGCGCGTGCCGACAGCGCTCGCGTCGTCGACAGCATCGCCGCCCATGGGGAAGTCGCGATCGAGGCTCCCGCCCGAGTGATGCACTTCGAGTCGGAATCGGATAGCCTGAATTACGAATCGAATCGCGAGCTGGCGGCAGCGGCGACGGGATATCGCGTCATCGTCTCCCTTTTCGATCGCCGCGTCTTCGTCGTCAACGGCACCGATACCCTCCGCTCAGCGCCGGCCGCCGTCGCGATGGACTCGACGCTCGACTATGCGGGACGTTCGTGGAAATTCGACACGCCGCGCGGCAAGCGCACCATCCACGCGAAGACGGACAACCCGCTCTGGATCCCGCCCGACTGGCACTACGCCGAGGTCGCGAAGGAGAATCATCTCGCGCTTTCGCGTGTGCCGTCCATTGGCGTCGTGAAGATCGCCAACGGCCGCAAGCTGCAAGTGCGTCATGGCGAAGTCGGAATCATCGTTCCGGACTCCGGCTGGACCGCGCTGCCACTCGATGAGGAAGTCGTTTTCGACGACACGCTCTACATGCCGCCCCTCGGATCCAAGAACCGCCGCATCTACGGTGAGCTCGGCAGCTACCGCCTCGACATGGGCGACGGCTATCTCATCCACGGCACGCCGGAAGAATCGACCGTCGGCGACGCAGTGACGCACGGCTGCGTGCGACTGAAGGAAGAGGACATCGCGTGGCTCTACAACAATGTCCCCATCGGCACCGGCGTCTACATCTACTAGGCCGTTGCCCTCGTCCTGACTGTTGCGGCACGGCCGCCTGTCGCGGCGATCCACAGAAGCACCAACGTTTTCCGCGCTGACTACTTCCCCGTCCGCAGCAGCTCCATCGCCGCGTTGCGGCCGTTCACCGCCATCACGCTCCCACCCGGATGCGTTCCTGCGCCGCACAGCCATACGCCATCCATCGGCGTGCGCGCGGTGAGCCGCTTCTCCCACATGTGAGCGGGGAGAATGTCGCCCTGAAAGATGTGGCCGCCCGTCAGCCCGACGCGCGCTTCGATGTCCGGAGGACCGAGCACTTCGAGATCGATGATCGCGTCCGGAAAATTCGACGTGAAGCGCGCAATCGACGCAACCACTCGCTCGCCGACTTCCTTCCGGCGCGAATCCCAGTCGCCACGCGCGAAGGTCGTCGGCACATACTGCGCGAACACGCTCAGCGTGTGCACGCCAGGTGGCGCGACGCTCTGGTCGTAGACCGTGTGCAGATAAAGCTCGGTCCAGATCCGATCAGGCAGCTCGCCGGCATTCGCCTTTCTGTGCCCCGCATCCCACTCGGCGATCGTGAGTGGCGTGTTCACTTGCCCCGTGTGGTGCGGCTCGTTGGTGCCTGGGCGCGCGCGGAAATTCGGAAGCTCGCGGAGCGTCATGTTCACCTTCACGGTCACGCCGTCGATCGGCACCGCTTCGACGTCGCGCTTCCACTGGGAGTCCGCGGCGGCGCCGAGCAGGCGAAGGGTGACGCGCGGATCTGCGTTCGAGACGACGTGCCGCGCCGCTATCCGCTCGCCGGACTCGAGCTCGACGCCTTCTCCCGGAAGAATGCGCGCGACGCTCACCCCTGTCGCCACGACGGCGCCGGATTCGCGCGCGACGTCGCAGAGGATGAAGGAGATCGTGCCCATCCCGCCGCGCACGTAGCCCCAGGCGCCGGGCAGCCCGTACATTCGCCCCGAGCCGTGGTGGAACCACACCGATGCCGTTCCCGGATGCGATGGCGATGCATTCGTTCCGATCACACCCTGACCGAGATAGGCCATCTGCAGACGCTCATCGCTGATGAAGTGCTGCACGCACTCGAGCATCGACCAGTCATTGAGGAGCGAGCGCGCTTCCTCATCACTGCCAATGCGCCGGTCGATCTCCTCGCGCGTCGGCGAGGGATCGAGCCAGAGGTCGCGGTCGTTCTCGGGGCGAAGCGCCTCGCGGAGCCGCGCCTTGAGATCGATCATCGCCTTCCACCCCTTCACGTCGCCGGGCGCGAGCTGGCGCACGTCGGCCTCGCAGCGCTCGTCGTCGTTCCAGAGCTGCACGCTCGAGCCATCCTCGAAAGGCACGAAGAGGCCGCCCGATGCGGGCATCCACTCGAAGCCGTGCGCTTCGAGCGCGAGCTCCTCGATGACCTTCGGGTGGAGCAGTCCGCAGACGTAGGCGCACGGGGAGAAGCGGACGCCGGGAAAGGGCTCCTCAAGAGTGCATGCCCCTCCCACCCGGTCGCGCGACTCGAGCACCAGCACACGCTTTCCCGCCCGTGCGAGGTAGGCCGCACAGGCCAGACCGTTGTGCCCTGCTCCTACTATGATGACGTCCCATGATCTGCGTGCGAGCGCCGAGATGGGTTCGGGGAGTCCAATGCGACCGAGGAGAGGGGCGGCGGGCTGTTCAGCGGAGGAGAGGACGGACATGACCGGAATAGTGACTAAAAGTGCCAGCTTCTGTAAGGGATCCGGCATTTCGAGGACCAAAATAAGAGCCAACTAACGGCACGCCAAAGGATTGCCGTATCGGCGCCGGATGTTGTGATTTCTTGATAAATGAGGCGTCCTTCTATTAACGACCTCTGTACCGGGCAAACACAAGCGCGCTCCCCTCGGGGCGCACAACAATTCGCGCCAGACAGGAGCTCGACCATGCGTCGCAATATCCGCAGCGGATTTACCCTGATCGAACTTCTGATCGTCGTCGTGATCATCGGCATTTTGGCCGCGATCGCGATTCCGAAGTTCGCGAGCAC
>JACCWE010000075.1 GCA_013697785.1 Gemmatimonadaceae bacterium | reverse complement strand
GCACTGTTGGCACGGGGGTTGCCCAGCTCAGGTGAGTGGAGCGACTTCGTTCCCCGGCTCGCCGTTGCCGACGCGGACCACCTGTCCCTCGAGCAGCTGGGGCGGCACGGCGGATGCGGCGGCGGGGCCGAGGTCGTCGACGTTGCCGGACAAGGTGGGCTGCAGGGGTGACGAGCCTTGCGACTCGATCATCTGTGCAGCGGACGGGGGTTGCCCGATGACGGACACGATCTTGTTCAGCGGTATCTCGGCGGCCTGCAGCTCTGCGCTCAGTCGCGCCTTGCGTGCCTCGAGCGTGGCCAGTGCCTCGCGTAGCTCACTCACCTTCTGAGCGTGCTTTGCATACAGGCGCTGCAGATCCTCCTCGATGGTGCGCTCGACGCGCGGCTTGCTCTCCCGCTTCTCCTTCTCTGCGGGCGTCTCTGCTGCTGCACTGGCCGTGATGTCGGCCAGCGTGCTCGAGCTCTGCGGCTCTGTCGCGAAGGCAGCGGCCTCGATGTCTGATGCGCCGCTGCTGTTGTCGATGTCGCCGTGCGTGTTCTTGTACTTGCCCATGGTCCGTCACTCCTCGTTCTGCGGATGCGCTTTGCACTCGCGTACGTTCTTGGTTTTGCGTTCCAGCCGAAGGCGCTCGAGGTGGCTGCCGAGGGCGAGGCCACAGAAGCCGCCGTGCATCCAAACGACGATCTCTAGCGGCAGGTCGTGCACACAGATCATCATCACCGGCGTTGCGACCTTTCCTTGCGCGTCTTGCGCTGACCGCGTCGTTTCTTGGCGCGTTGTTTCTTCGCGAGCTTCGACTCGAGCCGACGCTGCTTTGAGGCGGCATCTACTTGGAAGCGTCGGATCTGCTCTGCGAGCGTCTCGCACTCCTCGAGCGGTGGTAGCGACTGTTTGATCGTCACTTGGCGATTCCCATCGCTCGGTCGGCGAGCTGCCACAGGTGCACGAGGCGTTGCTTGAGCAATGCCTTCTCGCTGTAGGACGCGCTGCTAAACGCCAGCTCGCGCGCAAGCTCCTCCCACTTCGTCACGAGCTCGTGCCGCGTATACCGGCGTGCTGCGCGCTCTGCGTGATCGTCGGAGATGAGGTTTCTCATTTCCGCGTTCTGACGATGCAGTTCGCGCGCCTCGGCCTCTCGCGTCGAAAGGGCCGCTGCCATCTCTTCGAGAACTTTTTCGACGTGCCGTATTTCGGCGCGCAGCGATGCGCACTGCTCGGCAAGGTCGGCCAGCCGTCCGTCATCATTCATGACGAGACTTCGGGGCTCACAGCGCACCGACCAGGGCGCAGATCAGCACGACGAACACCAGCAGACTCAGCGGCCCGCCATAGGCGAAGGAAACGCCGACGAAGTGCGACAGCAGCACCAGGATGAGAATCGCGATGAGGACGTTGCGCAGGTTCATGGGATCATCCTCCTGTTCGTGCAGCGCTGCGGCGACGCACCGGCGTCTCGAGCGCTTTGAGCACAGACCAACCTTCGTTGCGGCGCTTCCACACGGTTGAGAGCGCGATGCCGTATCGCTCCGCCCAGCGCGCAAGCGGTAGGCGCTCTCCGTGCAAGTGCACAAGCTTGACGTTCTGACGTGCGCGACCTCTGCACGCGGCAGAGCAAACGCGTCCGCGACTGTGCTGGTGCTGCGATGCTGTTACCGGAAAGGGCTTTCCGCAGGCCTCACAACCGCGCACGGAGACGACCACCGCTTTGAGGCGTTCGTTTCTGGCCCTGGCTCCCTCCGCCATGGCGTGCTTGCCGAGTGCCGTCCTGCGCCACCACTGGCCGTGCGCAGCCCACGCCGCGTGCTCTCGCTGTCGGCGGAGCCACAGGCCGTCCTCGATGCGGTCCCAGACGCCACCGCCTGCGAGCGCGTGGAACTCGCTTTCAATGCGCAGCATCTCAATCTGGTGGAAGGCCATCAGACGGCCCTCGCTTGCTCGGACAGTTCCGCCATGCGCACGGCGCGCAGCTGCGCACCAGCAGCAATCGCATCGTCGTAGATCTTCTCGAGGAACGGCTGCGCTTCGCGCTTCTTTGCCCAGTCGAAGCGGATGAACTGCTCGCGGTCTAGCCCCACCAGCGCATCCCCTACGCGGATGTTGTCGTCGAGCCAGTCCGCCGGCATGCGGTCGGCGCGGCACTCAAGACGCAGCGCAAGCTTCGCCGCGTAGACAGCGAAGGGGCACTTGTCGACTCCGCGCGCGACGTGAATCGCGACCAGCCGCTTGGCTTCGTCCAAATTACTGGCCAGCCCGAGAAGCAATACCCGCGGCGCCAGGTAGCGCACCAGCGACAGCAAGAACGCGCCTGCGCCAACCGATGGGTCGCAAATCCGCAAGTCGAGCACGCACGCATTCGGGCTCAGAGCTTTGAGCAGCGGCTCGACCGTGCGAGCCACAACCTTGTCGGCGAGCTCGGGCGGCGTGAAGTGGACGCCTGCCTTGCGCCGTCCGTTCGACGGCACGACCTCGCCGTTCACCAGGTGGTAGCCAGAGAGCGTCTCGTGCACGCAGCCGAACAGGTACGGGTCGAGCGCCAGCATCGGCGAGGACAGCGAGATTCGAAACCGCAGAACGTGAGCCACGTCCTCCGGCATGCGCGGCTCGACCTGTTCTAGCCGCGGCGCGAACAGGCCGTAGGCCGCTGCGAGCTCGGCGTACACCGCGTAGATGACCGCGCCGCGCAGGTTGTCGTAGCCACCGTGCTCGGGCCAATCGCGCGCCAGCCCAGAGACGAGCTCGACGCTGACCGTCGCGACCCGCTGCGAAGGCGACTCGGTCTTGCGGCCGCGGTTCACGCTTCCCTCCCGAGCACCTTCGGTCGCGAGAAGTCCGGCATGCCGAGCTGCTTGCCCGCCTCGCGCTTGACGCGTGCCTTCTGCCGGAGCCCCAGGCGCCGCCCTTCCAAACGAGCGAGTCCGTGGATGCTGCCCCACGTCGCGATCGCGATGGCCTCGGCCTCGTTGTCGTCGGCGACGAGCTCGCCCACGCGCGCCGCGGCCCAACGCTTGGCCTCGTCCTTGAGCGCGTCGGTGCCGCGGCGGTTGGAGACGCCCAAGACGCCCATGCGCCAGTCCTCGCTGGTGACGAGCATGCGCAGGCGCTCGGGATGGCCGCTGCGGGCGAACTCGTGCCTCCAGGCGCCTCGTGCGTCGCCCATGCCGAGCAAGGTGGCTGCGTTGCGGGTGGGCGCCCCCTGACGGGCTGAGAAGCGCGCTCGGTTGCCCAGCGGGATGTCCGAGTGGTCCTCGAGGCAGACCAGCACGCGCTCGAGGTTGCCGCCCGACAGCGCCAGCACGGTGCCCACCACCGTGACAATGTCCTGCGCGCCCTTGGCCACCCCGTGGGTGTGCACGTTGCCGTGCGCCACGATGCACCAGCCCGAGCTCGCGGCCTGGTCGATGCCCACGAAGATGTTTGGGGTGATCTTCTTCACGGCGTCGCCTCGCCCGTGACCAAGCCGATGTGCACGCGTGCGAGCCCGTCGCGTTGCTCGAGCAGCAGGTCGCGCTGCAAGTCGTCCCCCCGGGCACACGCCGCGAGGACCTGCTTCTTCAACCGGAGCCGGCCGAACAGGATGCTCAGGAGTGCCGAGGGCTCGGTGCCGGCGGCGAGGCGGGGGATGCCCTTGGCGTTCCTTGGCTTGGTCACGCTCTTCCCTCCCCACCCCAACCAAAGCCCGCGAGGGACCCGTACCGGCCGCCCCCGCAGGGGGAGGAAGGCCGGGGCGGGACGACGGGCTCGGCACACCGCAACCAACCCGTCCGCTGGGCTTCCGGACGGGTGCAGTTTTCAGAGCCGTCCGCAGGCCGTCCGGGACGGGTCGCGCGCGTCTGATCTCTCTTCTCCGTCCTCTCTGCCTTCGGCAGGACGGTGAAGAGAGAGAGAAGAGAGCAGAAAAGAAGAGAGATCAGAGAGAGATCAGACTCTGACGCGCGCGCGAAGGCACCCGTCCGAGACCGTCCGCAACCCGTCCGGGACGGGTGAAAACAACCCGTCCGCACCCGTCCGGGACGGCCTGAACCAACCCGTCCGCGACCCGTCCGCAACCCGTCCGGGACGGGTCTAAAACCGTCAGTCTCGGGCATGGCCAAACGCTCCTTGCTGGGGACGGATGCGGTAGCTGTGCTTGGGCTCCTCGATGAGCGTTCCGTCTTCGACGAGATCGTCGACCAGGTCGCAGACGAGACCGCGCTCGAGGTGCGTGGAGCTTCGAAGCTTCGTCTTGGACTGCCCTGGGGCGGCGGTGAGGGCGGCGATCACCTTCTGGCGCGCCGCGGAGTCGCGCTGGACTCTTTCTCGCTCGTCGGCCGCCTGGCAGGCCGCCCTAGACTGCACGCGAAGGTAGCCGCCTTCACCGCGCTCGAGCGCCACCTTGTCGGCGAAGTCCGGACCATCATTGTTCTTGGTGAACTCGAGGGACACGCCGCCGCCATCACGGCGCTTGAAGTTGCAGCACCAGCGGCCCCCGTCCGTGATCCCACTGGCGCCACGTGCATCGGCGGCCGAGGAGCGCCCTGCATCGTCGGCGCGTGAGAGCTTGTTGCTGTGGTGCGAGAAGAGCACCGAAGGCTTGCCGGGAAGGCGGCAGAGCGTCTCCGCGGTCTGGATGAAGGCTGTCGCCTGAGCGTTGTCCTTCTCGGTGTCGGTGCCTGCGAAGCGTGACAGCGGGTCGAAGATGATCAGCATCCAATCGACGTCGCCGGCCTGCATGCGCAGGAACGCCATCATGTCGCTCTCGACTGTGCCCTTGCCGTCCTGGTGAACGAGCGCGGCAATCTCGCCAGCGAGAGGCATCACGACCAGATTGCGCTCGAGCATCGCAACCTGATCGTCGGTGAGACGCATGCCGGCGACGACCGCATGAAGACGCCGAGCCATCTCGTCGGCGTCTTCTTCGCCGAGCACGAGCAGCACGCGGCCAGCCTTGGGGACGAGAAAGTAATCGAGCCACTTGCGACCCGTCGCGACGGCGATGGCCATGCCCGTGAGCGCGAACGACTTGCCGACACCACCGGGGCCCACCACCATGCCGACCCGACCGCGAGGCAGGAGGCCCACAGGGTTGGCCATGCCGTTGGTCTCCTCGTCCGGGCGCATTAGGGTCCACTCGCGAGGCGGGGGCTGCGTGCGTAGCGAGCCCCACTCGCCCAGCGTCTTCCACAGCGGCGTGAGGCGATGCGTCGACGCCGCCTGTTTCCCGTCGATCTTGGCAAGTTCGTCCTCGAGGACCCTGATCTCCTCGCGGTACTTGGCCGAGGCTTCTGCGTCGTCGACCTTACTGCCGTAGAGCGCGGCCATCCGTCGCAGCCGTCGCAGCAGCGCCAGACGGCGCAGGCGTTTGGTAGGCGGGGCCGCGTCGCGATCTGGAATAATGTCTGTCAGGTCGCGAATGAACTCTTCGCCGCCGACGCGGCTGAGAGCGCCTGCGTCCGCGAGCTGAGCTATCAGGTGCAGCGTGTCGCACGTGTTGTGCTCGTTGAACACGAACGACATGGCGCGGAAGATCTCGCGATGCGACTCCACGTGAAAGTCGCGCGCAGTCAGTTCGATGTTGAGCAGCCAGTGCGGAAGCATCAGGCACGCACCCAGAACGCGACGCTCGAGGTTAGCGTCGACGAGCGCGTCTTCATCGCGCAAGCGCGTGACGCGGATGGTGCCGTTCGGTCCGGAAGCGTCGAACATCACGGGCGCCAAACCTCCTCGCTCACCTGAGCGATCTCATCGTCCCGCCGCGGCCCATCGCGCCGCTTCAGTTTCAGCACCACGCTGTCGAACGACGCCGTGTGCGGACCGCCGAAACGAGGCCGCACAGGCAGACGCGCGCGCCGAGCGACCTGTGCCTTGGTGCGCCACATCTCCTCGTCACGCGTGAGCGAAAACTCGATGTTGGTCGGCGCGAGCAGCACGCACTCGCGCGCCGTCTCGAGCGCCTTGAGTGCGAAGTGCATCTGCGCGTTTTTCTCGAACGGCGAGTTCATCAAGACGCAGTCGATGCGAGGCGCACAGGGCAGCTCGAGGAAGTCACCACACGTCACGGACACGCGCGGAAAGCGCTCCTGAAGGTGAAGGGCAAAACGCGGGTCCCTCTCAATCGCGATGATGCTCGAGGGCAGGTGCCCGAGCTCGAGCAGCGCTGCGATCAAGTTGCCCTCGCCGGCACACGGCTCAAGCACGCGCGCTCCACGCCAGCACCAGGCAGCCATCTTGCGAGCGAGCCACATCGGCGTGGACCACTGGCTCTGTGCCGGGTCGTGCTCGAGCGCATGAGCCGTTGGATTACTCATCGCGTCTCCGGGTCGGCCACGGGTGCGCGCTCATCCACCACGATGCGACGCGCGAATATGAGGATGTGCTCAAGCTGCGTGACGAACAGCGTGGCGGTGACGATCACGCCGAGTACAAAGCCGAGCAGCACGAACTCGAGCACGCCGAGGGGCTGCTCGGAGAAAGGCGAGCTCCCCGGCGCCAGAGTGAATGGCGAACACTCCGACGCCGAGTTGCTCGGGCACAAGGCCGACAGGCCCGACTCCCCAGTCGACCACGTCTGCTCTGTGCGCAAGTCATTGGCGCCGCTCATGCGCATGCCTCAAAAGGTGAAGGGCACGGCAAGCCAGGGTCGCGGGGGACGCGAGTGGGACCAGCTTGCCGTGCCTCTCGAACGCAGCGCGCAGGACGCTTCGTGAGAAGGCCCCCTTGCACAGCGCACACATCTTGTTCGTTGACGAGCGTCAGATTCACGGTGTGGCCCCCCGGCTTCCGTGTTGCGTAGGCAGTGACGGCTAGGCGACGCGGCGAGGCTCGGCGTCGTCGGCGTCTTCGTCGCGATGGCCACCGGCCTTCACGTGCGGCATGTCGTCTGCGCTCACAGCACCATCAAGGGCTTCGGCGATCAGCTCGGCCGTCTGCTTGTGGATGCGGTGACCGTCTCGCGCGCGGCACACGGTGATGTACGTAAGCCCAGTCTTCCGAGCGAGTCGGGCTGTGGCTCCACGCGGCTGAGCGGCCAGCCAGTCGGCGAGTTTTCCCATATAAAGGAACTCTATAAAGCTCCCGGCTCGCCGTCAAAGGAAAGCGCACATGGCGGAAACGCTTTGAACTAGGGTCGGTCGGGTGCCAACATGCAGCGGCTAGGTAAAACGACTGTATAGTGCGGTGACATACTTATACGAACTAGACTCGGTGCCGATGAGGCAAACGCCAGGGCAGCTCCTTGCCGCGGAGCTGAAACGCCGGAAGATTCCGAAGTCCGCATTCGCGAAGACCGTCAAGCGCACGTACATCACGATCAACAACTGGACGAAGGACGAAGGCTTCGGCGCCGAGCAGCGAGTCGCAGCTGCAGCAGCGCTTCAACAGCCGCCGGACTTCTTCGATCGCCCCGACCTAGCCCAGCAGCGCGAGCAGTATCGGCTCGATGTCCTGAGCGAGTTTTTGGATAGCTCACTTGGGACGTCCCTGTCCCCCGAAGAGAGACGGAGCCTCGAAAGTTTCCGGTGGCCGGAGGGCAGAGCGCCCACCGTCTCGGACTGCAAGGGGCTGGTGCGCATCATCCGAGGCCAGCTCACACAAGCCGAGTTCGAGGCGAGCGCGGACGCGATGCGAGCGGCCGATCCTTCCACGCCGCCCTCCCAAAAAAGGGACGACACGGGCGGCCGCCAATCGAAGGAACGCGGTCAACCCACAAAACCACGCAAGCCCCCCCGCAATTGATATTGCGACTGTGATCACAGTTGCAGCGAGCATAGGTTCCGATCCACGAACGACGTGGGGGGACATCCGTGACGCGAACGAGTCTGCACGTATTGGCTGACCGCGCTGGCCTATGGGCCGTGTCGGTAGCCGAGTCCATGGATGTCAGGATCGACGACGGGAATGTTCTGCGCTTCGGCGCGAACGTTCCCGAAGACGAAGTCGCCGCGGTGATCTTGCGTCACCAGCTTGGCGACCGTCCCGACATCGAGGTCGAGTTGGCCCGCCAGCTCGTCGTTCACGGGTATGCGATGCCCGGGCTTGTATCGATCGCGGAGAACACCGTGCACCTCGGGCGAGCCTCCGCGGGGCGGTGACGCTGCGCGCGAGAAAAGCTTGCGCTTCATAAAGACGCTTTATACAATCTGGACATGGCCCAGGTTGCACGCGCTCTCATCTCGCTCCCCACGCAGCTGACACTCGCGTCGGCCACGCGGCTTGCCGAGCGCGCAAGCACGCGCGGCAAGGACAAGTCCTTCGTCGATGGCCGTGCCCGTGGCCGCTTCGCGGCGCTGCAAGCCCGCAAGTCGTTCCGCGAAGCGGTGGCGATCTTGGAGGCGGCGAATGTTTGACGCCTGCCACGCAGATCTCTGCGCAGTCTGCAGCGCGCCCGCCGACCTCTGCGCGCTGGTCGCCGCTGCACGTCAGAACGACACCTTCACCGTGCACGCCGCGACCGTCGAGCTCCGCGAAAAGGCCGTGCGCGTGCTCGATGCGTGCCGCCTTCACGGCTGCGACGTTCACCGGCAGGAGGACGATGCGCTCGCATTGCTCGAGGAGCGGACGTGCACGCGCTGTCTTGTGCACGTCGCTGGCGAGTTGCTGGTGCGCCTGCGCCGCGTGCTGCCTGCTGCGCCGGCAGCAGCTCCATCTCAAAACCGAGTGGATGTTGCAGGAACTGGCTCTAGCCGACGCGGAAAACGAAAACGCGTCGCAGCGCCCCACAGTGCGTGTCCCGAGGATGTCTGTAGCCGAGATGGCAGACGGCGCGGTGGAGTAATGTCTACCTACTACCAGAGCGTCTCTGATATCGACGCCGGCGACGTGTGCGGATGCTGCTCTGCTGGCTGCACTGCCGACGACGTACAGCTCGCGATAGACGGCAACGCCGACGCGCTCGGCAGGCTCAGCACGGAGCGCCTGCAATCTGCCCTGGATGCGCTCGACGCCTGTCGCACTGGCGAGTGTCGCTCGCACGGCAACGAGCGGTGGGCAAGGCGTCTACTAGACGCGCTGATCGACCAGCGCGAGTCGGACGACGAAAACGCGATGAACGGCTGCCCTGCGTGCGGGCAGAGCTTGGGGTGTTCGCAATGCCTAGGA
>JACCWE010000073.1 GCA_013697785.1 Gemmatimonadaceae bacterium | reverse complement strand
CCTGGACAGCATCCGGCGGAACGCGACTGCGCTCGCCGACGAGTTGCACCACGCCGAGCTTCGGCTGACGGAGCTGTCCGCACGCCGGAACTCGATCCGGGAGCGCCTCGAGCTCGAGTGGCGCAGGCCGATCGAAGAGTTGCTCGCCGAGGTGGCACCGATGGAGATCGACGATTCGACGCTGCGCGCCGAGGCCGAGTCCGTTCGGTCGCAGCTCGATGCGCTCGGGCCCGTCAATCCCCTCGCGATCGAGGAGCACGAGGAAGAGTTGAAGCGTGTGGAATTCCTCTCGTCGCAGCGCGCTGACCTCGCGACGGCGAAGCTCTCGCTGCAGCAGGCCATCCGCGAAATCGACACGACGGCGCGCGCGCTCTTCCTGACGACGTTCACTCAGGTTCGCGAGAACTTCCGCCAGATCTTCATGACGCTGTTCGGCGGCGGCGACTGCGATTTGCGCCTGGAAAATTCCGACACGCCGTTGGACTGCGACATCGAGATCCACGCGAGCCCGCGCGGGAAATTGACGCAGCGCATCCATTTGCTCTCGAGCGGAGAGCGCGCGCTCGTCGCGCTCTCGCTGCTCTTCGGAATCTTCCTCACGAAGCCGAGCCCCTTCTGCCTGCTCGACGAGGTGGATGCCCCGCTGGACGATCAGAACATCGGCCGCTTCGTGCGCATGCTCAACCGCTTCAAGGACAAGACTCAGTTCATCGTCATCACGCACAACCCGCGCACGACCACGGAAGCGGCGGATGCGGTGTACGGCGTGACGATGCAGGAGCCGGGGGTCTCGTCATTCGTGAGCGTGCGCATGCGCGGCGCTGCAGTTGAAGAGCCGGATCGCGAGATCACCGCGTCGGTCTAGCCGGCAGCTCGCGAAGTGAGGCTCACCACGCTCGGCACGGGCACCGCGTCGCCATCCGCTCGCGTGAATGCCGGCCATCTGGTGGAGGCCGGCGCGGTGGTGCTGCTCATGGATTGCGGCAGCGGTGTGGTGCACCGGATGGGCGAGCGCGGCGTGAATTGGCTCGGCATCACGCATCTGGCGATCACGCATTTTCATCCGGACCACACGCTCGACCTCACGACGCTGCTCTTCGCGTCGAAGTACGGCACGCTGCCGCCACGCTCGGCGCCGCTCACGATACTCGGGCCGGTGGGGCTGCAGCAGCTCATCGACCGCTTCGCCGTGATCTATGGCAACACGCTCGAGGATCCCGGTTTTCCGCTGACCGTGCGTGAGCTGGCCCCGGGCGAACGCGCCGATCTGGGTGACGGGGTTACGATCGAGGCGCACAAGGTGCCCCATACGGCCGAATCCGTTGCATATTCCGTAGAGCGTGGACTCGCGCGCCTGGTCTACACGGGCGACACCGGCTTCGATACGGCGGTGGCCGAGTGGGCACGCGGGAGCAGTGTGCTGCTGTGCGAGTGCTCGCTGCCGGAAGAGCTGGCGGTGGCGAATCATCTTACGCCGGCGCAGGTGGGGGTGATGGCGGAGCTTGCGGAGCCGGGACGGCTGGTGCTCACGCACTTTTATCCGCCCGTGCTCGACGAGGACATTGGCGAGATCATCGCGCTCAGGTATTTGGGGCAAGTGATCGTCGCCGCTGATGGCTGGTCCACTGAAATCGAGGAACGGTAATGCTGGTCGTGATGAAGCACGGCGCGTCTGCAGCGGAGATCGACGCAGTCGTCTCGGTGATCGAGGAGATGGGTTATCAGGCGCGGCCGATGCCGGGCGCACAGCGCACGGCCGTGGGGCTCGTCGGCAACGACGGTCGCGTCGACTCCTCGCGCATCAGCGCGCTGTCGGGTGTGGCGCAGGTCATTCACGTCACGCAGCCCTACAAGCAGGTGTCGCGCGAGTGGCGCCCCGAGAATACGGTGGTGACGATCGCGCCTGGCGTCGATGTCGGCGGAAAGGAAGTCGTGATCATGGCGGGTCCGTGCTCGGTGGAAACCGAAGAGCAGATCGTGCTCGCCGCGCATCAGGTGAAGGCAGCCGGCGCGGCGTGCCTGCGCGGCGGCGCGTTCAAGCCGCGCAGCTCACCGTATTCGTTCCAGGGACTCGGCGAAGTCGGGCTCAAGTATCTCGCGACTGCGCGCAAGGAAACCGGGCTCGCGATCGTGACCGAGGCGATGGATGAGCAGGGTGCGGAGCTCGTCGCTGAATACGCGGACTGCATTCAGATCGGCGCGCGCAACATGCAGAACTATTCGCTGCTCAAATTCGTCGGCACACTCGGCAAGCCGGTGCTGCTCAAGCGCGGTCTCGCGGCGACGATCAACGATCTGCTGTTGAGCGCCGAGTACGTGCTGGCGAGCGGGAACAAGGATGTCATTTTGTGCGAGCGTGGGGTGCGCACCTTCGATCCGGCGACGCGCAACATGTTCGATCTCACCGCGATCCCGATCGTGCAACAGATGTCGCATCTCCCGATCGTCGCCGATCCGAGCCATGGCACCGGCATTCGCGATCTCGTGACGCCGATGGCCCGCGCAGCGGTTGCGGCGGGCGCGGACGGGATTCTCGTGGAGGTCCATCCCAATCCCGAGCGTGCGTTGAGCGATGGGGCGCAGTCGCTCTACCCTGACCAGTTCGCGGAGCTCGTTGGTGAGCTGCGAACCATCTCGGCGGCGATCGGGCGCACACTCACCCCTGCGCCGCGGACCGCGACGGTCGCGGCGGGGTAGAATGGGGATGAATAAATCGAGTTGGGTCGGCTCGGGCGCGCTCGCGCTGGTCAGTGTGTGTCTGCTCGCGGGCGGCATCGCCGCCCAGAGCGCCGACAGCACGCTCGATCGCGCGGTGGCCGCGTACGCGACGGTGAAGACCGCGCGCATCTCGTTCACGCAGACGATCGACAACTCGCTCACGGGCATGAAGGCGACGACGACGGGCGAGCTGCAGCAGCGCCGGCCGTCGCACTTCGCGGTCAAGTTCGCGGAGCCGTCCGGCGATCGCATCGTGAGCGACGGCCAGTGGGTGTGGGTGTATCTGCCGAGCACGAATCCGGGGCAGGTGATCCGCGCGAAGCTGGGCGCGGATGTCGGCGCGCCGGACTTCGCCGCGCAATTTCTCGAAGCGCCGCGAAAGAGCTATACGGTGACCGGCGGCGCGGCTGCGAGCATCGATGGGAGCGCCACGCATTCGGTGGTGTTGTCGCCAAAGAGCACCGCGTCGCCCTTCTCGAAGGTGACGCTGTGGGTGAACGACGGCGACGCGCTGCTCCGAAGGGTGGAGACGGTGGATCAGAGCGGGGTGACGCGACTGATCACGGTGACGAAGTTCGCGAAGAACGGCGCGGTGGATGCGAATGCGTTCGTGTTCAAGGTGCCGGCGGGGGTGAAGGTGTTCGATGGTCCGCAGGGCTAACTCGAGCCGCGTTTCGGCTGCGGCTCGCGTGGAATAATATTGTACCGATTGACCTTCGCCTTTCGCAGGCGTTACACCGCAATACAGATTTGACATCCATGCACACCTTCCCGCCACTCGTTCTCGCTGTCAGCTCGCTCGGCGTGAGAGTCGCGTGAAGCGGCCCGTACGCCGGCTCTCGCTCGTCACCGCACTGCGACAGCGCGTGGTAGGTCAGCTGCACCTTGGAATGCTGCGGCCGGGAGATCGACTGCCGAGTGTGCGGATTGCCGCCCGGGAGTTCGACGTCGATGCACGCCTGGTGCTCGCGGCGTATCGTGCGCTCGAAGCAGAGGGACTCGTCGAGCTTCGCACGCGATCGGGCGTATTCGTCGCATCAACCGCGAATCGCGCGCAGCTCGAAGTCGAGAACGAAGGGGCTGCGAGCTCGCGGCACGCCGAGTGGATCATCAACTTGTTCGCCGAATCGCTCACGCTGGGCATGCCCGCTCCCGCCTTTCTCGAGTGCCTGCGACAGAGTTGCGAAACCATGCGCCTGCGTGCGGTAGTCCTGGACCGCAATGAGGATCAACTCTGGTCGACCACCGATGAACTGCGGCGAGACTATGGCCTGCATGTCGAGGCCGTCGATATCGATCATCTGCCGAAGAGGCGGACGCTTCCCCTGGAGGTTCGTCGTGCCGACATGATGGTGACGGCATCCGCCGACGATGCGATGCGTGAGATCGCGACTGCCGCCGGGGTGCCGCTGATCGAGGTGACCATGTGCCCCGATCTGTTCGCCGAAGTCCGCCGTCTCATGCGTAGGGAGATCGTCCACTTTGTCGTCGCGGACCCGCGGTTTGCGGCCAAGCTGGCGACGATGTTCCCCCCTCCGGCCAGATCGCGCCCGGTGCGAATATACGTGTATGGACGGAGCGATCTCGATGCGATACCTGCCAGTGCGCCGGTCTACCTCACCAGGCTCGCTCGCGAGCGGATGATGCACGACTACGATCTCGGCTCGCGCGGCGCTTCGGACGGTGGCCGAAGGGCCGACAAGGGCGCGCAGGCTCGCTCGGGATTGGCGCTGTTGCGGCGAATCATGCCGGATGCGCGGGTCTTCTCGGACGAGAGCCGGCGAACACTGCTCTCATTCATCGTGCGCGCGAACTTCGCAGCGAGCGCGAAGCGTATGAATGACGCAGCCTCCTCGGCCAGCCGGAGCCTGCTGGCTCGTTAGAGAGGAAGCGTCCGGATCACATCGCCCGGAATTATCCAACTGTTGCATTGTCGCATGCAGCAGATACGCATAGATATCACAGGATACAGCGGGGTCTTCCATTTCGACGTTCGTCGAGACGGATGGAGTCGCGATTATCCGGTGAGGATCAACGTGCGTCGTCACTTTATTCGAGCACGTCGAACGGGACTATCAACGATTGCGATCTGTCTGGTCGCTTCGGGATTACTCTCCGCATGCTGGCCCGGCGGATCGTCGTCGATGGCGATGAGCGCCGGAAGCGATGGCCCCGCCGATCAGGGAAAGCCGCTTCCGCGAAAGGACGGCGACGCGTCTGCAGGCAAGACTGTGTTCCGCACCGAAACCTTCGGCAACGAGGGTTTCTGGACCGATGCGGTGCGCATGCCCGCCGGGATGAAGGCAGCGCGCGTCACGCCATATCAATTGCTGGAGCTGGGGCTGCAAATCGATGTCGACGCGCTCGACGGCACGACCCGCGATGCGTTGACCGCACAGCTCAAGAGCGATCCTACGGGACGTACATCGGCGTTGCTCAACGATCCCGCGGCGACGGCGACGCTGATGAGCGACAACGCAGTCATGGGGATGCCGATCAAGGACAGTAACGGCGACGGTGTGATGAACCTCGCGTCGGGCGACAAGGTGGGCGCCACCTGCGCGCTCTGTCACTCGATGGCCGACGGCTCCCTCTTTCGGTCGCCGCACGGCGGAGCGATCGGACATCGCAAGGATGGGCTCGCGAACCATTCGCTCAACATGGGGAAAATCTTCGCGACTGCGGCAAATTCGCGCGCCCTCTATCCGGTGTTGCAACTCGCACTGCGCGCGAACGGAGGCAAGACGCTCGGCCGGTCGACGAAGGGCCTCACCGAGAATTCCTCGGAAGCCGACGTCGATGCCTATCTCTCGAACCCCGACAACTATCCGGTCGGCATGTTCGACGACACCTTCGACGGCAACGGCGATCCGATGCACAACTCGCCGCTCTTCAGGCAGGACCTGGCCGCACCCTACGGCAGCGGCGGCACGATCGCTCGCCTGGACAACTTCAGCAACCTTGTCTACACCTCGCTGCTCGACCAGACCACGCTGACCACCCCGGGTGGACGCGCGTTCCTGCACAAGCTCGGCGGTCCGGCCGGCGACGAGATCGCCGACGACTACGTGAAGGTGCTTCAGGCGACCGGCGTGACCGGCTATCCGTACGTCAAGGCGTCGCCGCATGCGATGCCTGGGAGTGAGGACGCGCCGGTCGGGCTACGTGTCGACGAGAAGATGCTCCTCGACCTCAATGCATATATGGTCAGTCTGCCGGCACCGCGAGGCGCCGACGTCGACGCGGCGACCTTCGCGGCTGGACGTGCGCTGTTCCGAACGGTGGGATGCACGAGCTGCCACAACGCCGACCAGTCGAAGGCCGTGCCGACGCGCATGATTCCAATGAAAACGATCTTTCCGGGCGATAACCCGGTCACGCTCGCCCAGCGAATGCCGCCGCTCAATCCGGTGCTCAACACGGAAGCATCGATCTTCGATGACAAGATGGTCATCGTGAACGCGAGTCTGCGCGGCGAGATCCGAGGAATCGCTATGCCGCTCTTGCTCGACCTGGCTCGCAAACCGGTCTTTCTGCACGACAATTCCGTTCCGACACTCGACGCCCTGCTCAATCCGTCGCGTGGGACGTCGTCTCCGCATCCCTTCTATCTCGCGGACGGCAAACAGCGGAGCGCCGTGGTGTCGTATCTTCGAGCCCTGGATACGCGCAGCGAGACCATGCACTAGCAACTCGCCGCGGCATGGAAGCGCTCGGTGCTAGCAACGTGTCTCCATGGCGCGCGCCGCATTCGCGTGCACGATGAACGTCAGCAGCTCTCGCGCAAATTCCAGCGAGCATGTTCGCGTCTCCGGTACAGCGCGGGCAAGGATTGGATGCCCCGCAAGCTGTCGCCGCGCGGTAAAGCTGAGGTACGTCGGTTCGTCGCGCGGAATCGCTCCGAGGTCGGCGCGGCACAGCGCGTGAAGGTGCAGCTGCTCCGCCCCCGGAGACGATTCGAAGATTCGAGTGAGCTTCGCGCCGAAACGTTCGTCGGTGAGCACGAAGTGCACGGGTGTCGAGGTCAGCCGCCGCGCGATGTCCGCGAAGAGATCTGTGCGATAGGTGACGGCGATCCATGCCACCCCGACACGCTGCGCAAAGCGCTGCACGACGCCCGCGTGAAACGGGGTCGTCACGATCAGATCGAATCTCGCGAGCAACGTCATCGTTCGTTCGTCATCGGCCATCAGCTCATCGACGTTGAAGCCCGTGGCCTTGACTCCAAAATCCGATTCGAGCTCCGACACCAGGGCCGATGCCTGATCGTCGTTACACTCCACGCACGCGACACGAAACGGCACACTGCTGGAATACTTGGCGAGCTCCGTCGCCAGATGCGGGACCGATGTGCCCCGCGCGATCGCTCCGACGAGTACATCGAGCGCCCAGCGCGCGGAGCGGGCGAGATCGGCGCGCTCGCTCGTGCTGGTCGACGGGTCGAAATAGATTCCCGACCGTGGACGCATGCGAACCAGGCCTTCCGCTTCCAGCGTGCGGTAGGCGGCGATGATCGTGCGGTGATCGACGCCAAATTCGCGGGCAAGCTCGCGCACACTTGGCAGTCGCGCACCCGGTTTGACGTGGCCGAGGTGCGAGCCGCGCATGAGGCGCAACCGCAGGGTATTTGCGATTTCCGGTGCGAGTGACATGTGTTCGGTAAGGATGAACAGAACCGCACGACGCCAGTGCGCCGCATCGTGCGTCAGCTGCAGGACATTAATACAACTGTTGCAACCAAAAGTGCCACAGATGGCGCAGACTCTGCCTCCACTCTTCCTCACAGGCGCTGGGCGTTCCGGCACGCGACGACAGTCAGAGGAGGAAGGGCGATCATGATTCAGGGAATTGACTTCAGCTTTCGGCGGTATTCTCTCGCACTCACAACGGCCACTCTCGCGGCGCTCGTCCTGATCGGTTGCGATAACTCCACGACGGGAACGAGGACAGGCACGGCGAGCAAGGTGCTTTATCTCATCAGCAACTCGGCGACGCCCGGACAGAATGCCGTGCTTGGCTACACGCGCGCTGCTGACGGCTCGCTCACCGCCATGGCTGGAAGTCCGTTTCTCACCGGCGGAACCGGAGTCGCCAATCCCACACAGGGGCTGGGACCGGACGATGTCGATTTTGCGGTCGCCACGAGCTCTGATCACAAGCAGCTGTTCGCCGTGAACCCGGGGAGCAACACCATCGCCGTGTTCGACATCGCTGAAAATGGATCGTTGACGTCGGTGGCCGGCTCGCCCTTTTCATCCAACGGCATCAATCCAGTGAGCGTCGCGGTCGACGGAAACTATCTGCTCGTCGTCAACAAGGCACAGGATCCCGCCCAGCCGACGACCCAACTTCCGAACTACGCGACTCTCGCCATAGCAGCCGACGGCTCGCTGTCTCCTGTACCCGGAGCGAAGGTCGAAACAGTCGCCGGTGCTTCTCCGCAGATGGTGCTTCTCTCTCCCTCGAAGAGTCTGTTTTTCGGCGCCGATTTCATGGCGCCGATCGCACCGTCGCCTGCGGGCTCGCTTCGCTCGTTCACCCTCGCATCGGACGGCACCTTCGCTCCCGCGCCTGGCACGCCACTGAACATTCCCGGCGACAGCGCACTGGCGCAGCTCGTGCTCGGTCTGGCGGTGCATCCGACGCAGAACATTCTCTACGTCGGATTCGTCACGCAGAACAAGCTGGGAGTCTACAACTTCGATTCGGGCACTGGTGCGCTGACGTTCCGGACGTCGGTTGCCAACTCCGGACAGGCGATCTGCTGGATCACCACGAACGCCACGGGTTCAGCCATATATACCGTGGACACGGGTGACAACTCCATGTCGTGGTATGATGCGACTGCCCCCCTGGCGCCAGTGGAAGATCAGCACCTCCTGCTGAAAAACCCCGGTCCATCGTACATGAATGCGATGGGGATGCCGGTGCCCACGAGCCAGGCCTTCCAGGAAGCTCTGACGCCGGACGGCAAGTTTCTGTACGTCGTCTCGCAGCACACGAATCCCGATTTCACGGCGGCAAACGGGAACGTGCTGCACGCGCTCGCCGTCGCGGCCGATGGATCGCTGTCGGAGCCGGGTACTCCCGTGGCATTGCCCGTGGACACACACACGCGCCCATGGGGACTCGTCGCCTTCTAGACTCACCGCGTGAACGCTAGCTCAGTGCGCGTCTCAGCTCATCGAGGCGCGCGCTGTCCGCTCCCGCCTGTTCCGCGATCGGCAACGCCTCCCTCGACATCGCCCGATACAGCTCCAGTATCTCCGGCGTCTCCGCAAGCGCCGCGAGATGCGCGCGCACCGTCTCCACATCGCCACGCACGACCGGCCCCGTCAGCGCCTGCGCCGGCGGCATCGCCAATGCATTCTGCGCCGCTGCGGTGAGCAGCGTGCCGAGCGCGCCTCTCGCGGAATCATCTTGAACTCCAGCTAATTCCAGCAGCCGCGCCCCCACCGAGATCAGCACGACGGGAAAGTTCGAAACGAAGACCGCGGCCGCGTGATATCTCGCCTTCTCGCCCGCTGGAATCTCGAGCACCCGCGCTCCGATCGCCGCCGCAAGCGCGCGCGACGCTGCCCGCGCGTCCTCGTCACCATCGACGCCGATCCACGCGTGCTTGAGCTGCTCCGTCGCGCGCGTGGGATCGGTGAGCGGAAGCAGCGGATGAAAGGTGCCGCATGGATGCCCAAGCGCCCGCAGGTGATCCAATGCCGCTGGCTCCGCGCTCCCGCTCGCGTGCAACACCACTACCTCCGAGCTCAACGACGCGCCCGCGAGCTCCGACAGCGCGCCGTCGAGCTCCGCATCGCGGACCGTCACGAGCACCACGGTGGCGGTCGCGAGCGACGACGGGAACTTCCCCCACGTGATGTCGATTCCCTCGCCGCGTCCGTGCAGCCCCACCACATCCACACCCGCCACGCGCATCGCATGCGCCAGCGCTCGTCCCGCTCGCCCCGCGCCGACCACGAACACGCGAGGAAGCGTCATGTCGTGTGCGGCGCGTCCTCGTGCTTCGCCGCGCGGCGCTCCCCTGCCCTGCGCAGCAGATCGATCTCCTCCTTCGCGCCCGCTGAGATCTCGAGCGCCGCAGCGATCACGCGATCGTCGTTCAGTCGCCGCTTGAATTCCGCCTCGGGTCCCAGCGCGTAGCGCGCGATCTCGAGCCCGAGCAGCCGGTCGACGGCCGCGCCCGCGGAGTCGAAGTGCGCGCGATCCAGCTTCATTCCCTTCGCCGCAACGTGCGCCCACAGCGACTGACGCAGCGCATCCGTCACCACGAAGTCCGGCGCGTGCACGACGTGCGCCTGCTTCGCATCGATCGCGCTCTCCGTCAGCGCATCGCGGAACTTCGGCGCGCCCGCACCGATCATGCGCCAGAACGCGCGCGTACCGTTGAACGAGTCCGACGCAGCCACGAGGAGATCCGGCGTGATGCCTCCACCGCCGTAGACGACGCGTCCATCATCCGTCTTGAACTGCACCCGCTTCGACAGCGGAATCTGCGCCGCGCTGTCAGCCGAGACTCCACCCTTCGACGACGCATCTTCATCGTCGTCCTCCGAGCCCGCCGCCACCGGCCGCGCCTTCTGGATGCTCCGCCCCGAAGGCGTGAACCATCGCGCCGTCGTCAGCTTGAGCGCGCTCGCGCTGTCGTCGAGTCTGAACACCGACTGCGCGCTGCCCTTCCCGTACGACGTCGTGCCGAGAATCGCGGCGCGATCGTGATCCTGCAGCGCACCCGCAACGATCTCCGCCGCGCTCGCGCTGTGATCGTCCACGAGCGTGATCAGCCTGAGATCGGGCCACAGCTGGGTCGCCTTGTCGGCGTAGGCTTTCGAGAGCACGCGCCCGCGCACCGACACGATCGGCTGCCCCGAATCGAGAAAGAGATCCGCGACCTCGATTCCCTGCTCGAGCAGTCCGCCAGGATTCGCGCGCAGGTCGAGTACCAGCGTCTTCATCCCCTGCGAGCGCAGCTGCGTCACCGCGTCGCGCACCTCGTCCGCACTCGAGTCGCTGAAAATCGTGAGATTCACGTAGCCGACGCCGTCCCCGATCATCGACACGTGCCGCACAGAGTGCACGCGAATCTCTCCGCGGGCCAGCGTGAACGGAATGCGCGTCGGCACGCCGGGGCGCTCGATCAACAACAGCACCGTCGATCCCGTCTTCCCGCGGATCGAGCCGCGCGCGTCGTCGGGCGTCCACCCCTCCGTGCTCTTCCCATCGATCGACACGATCCTGTCGCCAGGCTGAATCCCCGCACGCTCGGCCGGCGTCCCCGGCATCGGCGCGACGATCGTGATCCATCCGTCACGCACATCGATCTGGATGCCGATGCCCGCATAGTGCCCGCTCGTGCTCTCGCTCAGCGAGCGGAAGCGATCGGGATTGAGATACCCCGAATGCGGATCGTGCAGCTCGCGCACCATCCCCTCGGCCGCCTTCCGGAAGATGTCGCCCTCGGAAATCGAGTCGACGAAATCTCGCGAGACGTGCACGCGCACCTGGTCGAACATCTGCACGCGCTCGGACCCGCTGTCGCGACGCAGCCCGCGCTGCAGCAGCCAGCCGCCCAGCACGAGTGCGAGTGTCAGCGCCGCGACGGCGACGATCGCGCGCGCCCGCAGACGCCCGCCCGGCGCATCCGGCAGCTCGGCGCTAGACACGCGCGACTGCTCCCTTCGGCGACGTGGACGGAAAGAGATCCGGCAGCTTCGCGGTCAATATGGCGGTCACACGTGCGAGCACCTCGCTCTCCGAGCCGGACGCATCGATGGACGCGATCGGTCCGCACTCGGGATGCGCGCTCTGCCACGCTGCCTGCGCGCACTCGTTGAATGCGCCCTCGACGAGTGCGTGAAACGCGTCTCCTGCCCTCTCGATTCGATCGGCGCCGCCGCGCGCGATGACGCGCGCATCGCGAATCGACGCGGGCGCTGTAAGCAAAATCGTGAGATCGGGAACGAGCCCCGCGGTCGCGAGCCTGTTGGCCGCGCGCACTTCGTCGAACGGAAGCCCGCGGCCCACCACCTGATACGCATACGTCGACAGAAAAAATCTGTCCGCCAGCACGAGCTCACCACGATCGAGCGCCGGTCTCACCACCTCGGCGATCAACTCCGCGCGCGACGCCATGAACAGCAGCGCTTCCGACCGCGCATTCATCTCGCGCCCCGGCTCGAGGAGCATTCGCCGAAGCTCGTTGCCGAGCGCCGTTCCACCCGGCTCGCGCACACCGGTGAACGGACGGTCGTGCGTGGCCAGCCAGTCGCAGACGAGCCGAAGCTGCGTGGTCTTCCCCGCACCCTCGGGCCCTTCGAAGACGACCAACCGGCCGCGCATCATGGTCACGCCAGCGTGATGATCGAGCTGGTCGCGCCCTTCTTGATGCCATCGAGAATCCACTCGTTCACGCGCGCCATCACCTTCTCGAAGTTCTCCTGCGACGCCACGACATTCTGGTACACCGACTTCCCCTGCACCTGGCCCAGGAGGGCGTCGAGGTTGTTCTCCATCTCCTCGGTGGGCTGCTCGCCGCGCTCCATCATCTTCTGCGCGTCGATGCGGATCTGCTCCATCTGCCGCAGCAGCGTCACCGCGTCCTTGTCCTGGTTCAGCGCGTCGTTCGAGCGCTTCACTGCCTTGTATTCAGCACTCTGGCCGATCAGGCGGCCGAGCTCTTTCGCTTTGTCTTCCAGCACGGTTATTCGTCCTTTCGTCTCGCAATCAGAAAACGCTCGCGTCCGGCGAGATCGAATCTCACCGAGACATCGCGATACCGGCCGTCGGCGAGGGCGAGCTCCGCCGCCAACGAGGCACGTCGCGAATCGAGTTCCATCACCAGGAGACCTCCCGGTACAAGCACATCCGGTGCCCCGCGCACGAGGCTCGCCGTTATCGCCATCCCGCCAAGCGCGCTGTACAGCGCCAAAGGCGGCTCCCAGTCGCGCACGGACTCGGGAAGCGCGGGCGCCTCGTCGAAGGAAACATAGGGCGGATTCGACACCAGCACGCGCGCCCGCTCGCCCGCAACCGGCGCGAGCAGCGAGCCTTCGCGCCACTCCACTGCGGCGGAGAGCTGAGACGCCAACCGATTTCCATTCGCCCGTGCGACGGCGACCGCGCCGCTCGACACATCGGTGCCGATCACCCGGTCGAATCGTCCCTCGCTCGCGAGCGCCAGCGCGATCGCCCCCGAGCCGGTGCCGATGTCGATCGCGAGTCCCGTCGCCTCGCGCGCGAGCACCTCGTCGACCAGTAGCTCCGTCTCCTGCCGCGGAATCAGCACGCGCTCGTCGACGTTGAGCGTGAGATGCCGGAAGGCCGATCGTCCAACGGCATACGCGAACGGTGCGCCCGAACATCTGTGCTGGGCCGCGCGGCGGCAGCTCGCGGCTGTGCTCTCATTCACGACATCGAACTCGTGGAGGAGCGACCAGAAGCGCGGAACATCGTTGACGGCCGCGACGATATCTCCCGCCTCGCGCTTCGCGTCCTCGACCCCTGCGCTCTGGAGCATCACCGTCAGCTCGGCCACGAGCGCGCCGACGGTTCCGGCGACGAGCGCGCTCCCCGTCGCGTCAGCCATCGAGCTTCTCTTCCTGCGTCGCGATCGCGAGTGCGTTCATGAGCTCATCCAGATCGCCGTCGAGCGTGTGCGCCAGCTCGTGCGACGTGAAGCCGATGCGATGATCGGTGACGCGATTCTGAGGAAAGTTGTACGTGCGAATTTTCGCCGAGCGATCGCCGGTGCCGACCTGTGTCTTGCGCATGCGCGAGCGCGCCGACTCGATCTCCGCGAGTCGCGCATCGAGGATGCGCGAGCGGAGCACCTGCATCCCCTTGAGCTTGTTCTGCAGCTGCGACTTCTGATCCTGCTGACTCACGACGATCCCCGTCGGGATGTGCGTGATGCGCACAGCGGAGTCGGTGGTGTTCACGCTCTGCCCGCCGGGTCCCGACGAGCGGAAGACGTCGATGCGCAGATCCTTGTCCTCGATCTTGACGTCGACTTCCTCTGCCTCCGGCAGCACCGCGACCGTCGCCGCCGATGTGTGAATGCGCCCCTGATTTTCTGTGGCCGGCACACGCTGCACGCGGTGCACGCCGCTCTCCCATCGCAAACGACCGAAGGCGCCGTCGCCTTCGACCTTGAAGACCGCTTCCTTGAGGCCGCCGAGCGAACCTTCGGAGTGCGAGATGGTCTCGATGCGCCAATGCCGATGCTCGGCGTAGCGCGTGTACATGCGATAGAGATCGGCTGCGAAGAGCGCGGCCTCGTCGCCGCCGGTGCCCGCGCGGATCTCGACGATGGCGGGGCGATCGTCCATCGGATCGCGAGGGAGGAGGAGCGGCGTGAGCTCGGCCTCGAGCTGCGCGATGTGTGCGACGAGGCGCTCTTCTTCTGCGCGCGCTTCGGCGGCCATCTCCGGGTCGTCAACGACAACGAGCTCGCGCGTTTGCGCGAGCTCGCTCTCGAACTTCCGAAGCTGGGTGGCCAGCTCTTTCACGGGTGCCAACCTGCGGTGCTCTCGCCCCAACTCAGCGAATCGCGCCGGGTCCCGCCCGTTTGGAGCGGCTGAAAGCTCGCCTTCTACTTCTTCGAATCTGGCGAGCGCTTCATCGAGCCGATCCGCGATGCTCAGGCCGGCTTCCCGTACTTCTGGCGGAAGCGCTCGACGCGGCCAGCCGTGTCGATGAGCTTCTGCTTGCCCGTGTAGAACGGGTGGCAGTTTCCACAGATGTCCGTGTGGATCTCGGACTGCGTGGAGCGGGTCAGGAACTCATTGCCGCAGGCGCACTTGACCGTGGCGGTCGCGTACGTCGGATGGATGTCTGCTTTCATGGTGATGCCTCGGTAGCGCTGAGGGTGAGTCGGTGACAGCCAATAAATATACGGAATTCCCGCTTAAAAGCCAGCCCGACAAGGGGTTAACGGGCGGTTGAAGCGGTTTGTTCCGGCTTGACTGGCTAGAGCCGACTGGTGCAAGAATCGCCCGCGCATCGGTTTGACAGCCCTTTTCCACCGCCCTAGCTTCCCGCTCAAGCTCCCGTCGCGGCGCGATTCCTCTCTCAAGGCACTGCTCGTGGAAACAGCGGACTTCCTCTCCACCGTACCCCTCCTCAGTGGCCTCGACGCCACCGAGCTGGCCAAGTTCGCCGAGGTGACGCGGGAGCGAAGCTACCCCAAGGGGAGCGTCATCCTCTTCGAGCACGATCCCGGCGATTCCCTCTTCATCGTGCGCTCCGGCCGCGTCAAAGTCGTGCTGATAGGCGAAGATGGACGAGAAGTCATCCTCGGCATCCTGGGCGTCAGCAATCACTTCGGCGAGCTCTCGCTCATCGACAGCCGCCCGCGCTCCGCGCATGTGATCGCGATGGAAGATGCGACGCTGCTCGTGCTGCATCGCGACGACTTCCGCCGGCGCGTGCTCGAGTCGCCCGCCGTCGCCTGGGCGCTGCTCCAGGAGCTTTCGCGCCGCCTCCGCCGCGCCGACGAGCAGATCGGACGCCTCGTGCTGCTCGACGTCGACGGCCGCATAGCGCGACTGCTTCTCGATGCAGCAGGAGAAAGCGGCGGCACCGTCATCGAGAAGCGGCTCACGCACCAGACGATCGCGCAGATGATCGGCGCGAGCCGAGAGACCGTCTCGCGCGCGATGCGCGACTTCCAGGACCGCGGACTGATCGAGGTCGAGCGGCGCCAGATCTCCGTAGCCAATCGCGAAGGGCTCGAAGCGCTGGCGCGAGTCAAAGTCTGAGCAGCTGAGCGCCGCATGACGCTCACGCTCACGTTTTGGGGAACGCGCGGCTCCGTGCCCGCGCCGGGCGCGTCGACCGCGTACTTCGGGGGGAACACGCCATGCGTCGAGCTCCGCACCGGCACCAACGCGCTGCTCATCCTCGACGCGGGCACCGGCATCCGCCATCTCGGACGCTCCCTCCTCGAGCGCGCCAACGGCAAGCCGATCGTCGCCGACATCATTTTGAGCCACGCGCACTGGGATCACATCCAGGGAATCCCGTTCTTCGCGCCGCTCTACGCGGCGGGGCACGAGTTCACCTTTCGGAGCGTGCCGGGCGCGCTCGTCGGTCTCGAGCAGGCACTTCGCGCCCAGATGACTACCTCGGTCTTCCCCGTGACGTTCGATGCGTTGCAGGCGCAGGTCCGCTTTCGGGCCCTCAACGAGGTGGAGCGCGGGGATGGCTACGCCCTGAAGACGGTTGCGCTGCGGCATCCGGGGGGCGCCACCGGCTACCGCATCAGCGACGGTAACTCGGGCGCCCCGGCACTCGTCTACATTTCGGATAACGAGCTCGGCCACCACGACGGGTACAGCTCCGCACCGGGATGGCGCAATGAGCTCGTGAGCTTCGCGCGCGATGCGTCACTGCTCGTGCACGACGCGATGTATACGGCCGACGAGTATGAGCGGCACCGCGGGTGGGGACACTCGCGGTACGAAGACGTCGTGGACCTCGCGCTCGACGCGGGAGTGCAGCGGCTGGTGCTCTACCACCACCATCCGGAACGCTCCGACGCAGCGGTGAGTGAGCAGATTGCGGCATGCCAGAAGCGCGCGAGCGACAGGGGCGCGCGCCTCGAAATACTGGCTGCCGCGGAGGGGACGACGTTCACCGTGTAGCCGGGAGTCAGGATGCGACGCCGAGGTTCGAAAACTATTCTTGCCACGCTGATCGTCGCGACGCTCGCGGCGTCCGCGGCGCAAGTGAATGCGCAGCAGCATGAATCGTGGCCGCTGGTTGGCGCGCTTCCCTTCGCAAACAGTGTGATAGGCGATGAGCACGTCGCGCTCAATCCGCTCACGAGCGGCGTTCCCGAGCTCCTCCTCATCGAGCTCTCGCGCAATCCCGCCATTCGCACCGTCGAGCCGCAGCGTTTGCGCCGGGTGCTCACCTCACAGAAGCTCGACGGTCAAGGCCGCCTCGACGACGAAGCCGCCTCGCACGTAGGCCGCATTCTCGGCGCACAGTGGGTGATACGCGGCGCGTTCACGGGCGATGGTCACGGCACGATTCGCATCGCCGCGTACATGGTCGACGTCGCGACAGGACAGGTCGAGCACACCGCGAACGCCGAGGGGAAGCAGGCGAATCTCGCCTCGCTCATCGGGCAGATCTCGGAGCATCTCGGTCACGACATGCACCTTGCCGATCTGCCGAAGGACGGCAAGCGCGCGCGTGAGCTGACGCAGAAGGCGTCGTATCAGACGACGCTGATGTTCGCGCGGGCAATTGAAGCCCGTGACTCCGGGCGCGTGCAGCAGGCGATCACGATGCTGCAGCAGCTCGTCGCCGACTCCCCCGAGTACGAGCCCGCGCAGCACGAGCTCACGCGTCTACACTCGGATCGCGGCCGGTAACCAAGCGTCATCTGGACAACGGACGCAGTTGATGCGAGCTTGAATCATCGCTTGCTCGTTTCTCATTCCAGGACTTTGATGCGCGTCATCAAGCTCGCAACATTCGCCGCCGCCGTCGCAGTGACTGTCGCTGCGGTTGCATGCAAGGGAAGCGGTGACACCACGGTGAAGAGCGTCGACACCGTCGTCACCACGACCAAGGTTCGCGACACCACGGTCGTCAAGGCCGACACGACCGTCCACGTCGATACCGTCAAGAACACGCACCACGTGCCGGAGGCGAGTAAGCCGTAACCTCGCGGGCTACTCCTGCATGCTGAGAAGACTGCCGATAGAAAAAGGCAGTCTTCTTTTGCATCCAGTCAGCTGATTCCCGCCGGGCGCCTGAGCCCGACGAGAAACGCGCACACGAGGGTGATCACGAAGGCGATTGCCACTCCCAGAATCGCCGTGTTACTCGCGTGCCAATTGGAGTCCAGCACGCCGATGGCGGCAAAGTAGAGCGCTGGGAGCAGGCACACTGCAATCGATGCGGCGAGCGGCCGGAGCGAACCTCCCCGCACCGCCTGAATGCCCGCGAGCGGATAGAGGATCACGTAGGACCACCAGTAGGGAAGCTGCAGGCCATTCATGCCGCTCATCGACGCCAATGCGTGACCACCGAACATGAGCAAGCCGCCGAGAACGACGAACAGCACGAAGGAGATTCCGGTGCGCATCGCGACTCCTCTGGCGTGAGACTCACGCAGCGATTTGGGCGTCGCTCGTGCCAGACACGACTGTTCTCACTTCAACCTACCGGACGACTTGCGAATTCCGCAATGAGGGTTGGTGCGTCGTGTAGCACAGCCGCGAGCGCGCATCAGCTGCCGACGGCGATCCGCGTTCCCGTCTTCGAGATCACCTTGCCGCTCGCGTCCATCGCATCGACCGGCCAGTTGATGGCGATCGTGCTGTCGCTGGCGGAGAACATCGCCATCTTCTGCTGCGCCGTGTTGCCGATCGAGATCGGCATGGACTGCGACGCACCCTTGCTCTTGTAGAAGGCGACGACCTTCTCGTACGAGTCGGGCGTCGTGTACACCTTGTACGGATATTTCGGATGCTTCGCCGTCTCCACCTTGGTTCCGGCGGCGTCGAGCGTGGCGCCCGGATAGACAGGTACGGCGGCGAGCGAGACCAGGGCGACGGAGGCGATCAACAGACGGGCGGCGGTGAGCATGGATCTCGACTCCGGCGTGAGAGAGCGTGCGGCGGGGCGCTGAAAAATCGTCTTGAATTCAAGATAAATTCTAGTGGTGAACCCTTACGAGTGCGACTCCAACAGCGCGCGAACCTCCCGGTATTGAAGCAGCCGGTCGAAGTCCCGCTGCGTGGGATCGGTGATCCGCTCGAGATCGAGGTTGTCGGCGTCGTCGGCGAGCTTCACCCGGCGCGCAATCGGGTCCACCGCGGCACGCTTCGCCGCCTCGAGCCTGCTCTCTCCCGTGCGCTTCGTCAGCGCATCGACCGCGCCGACGTTCTCGGGCGGGAATCCCTCCGAGCGCAGAAAGTCCAGCGTCCACGGCGTGTCCTCGACGACGTCGTGAAGCACCGCGGCGATGCGCTGTTCCGGCGTGTCGACCTGAAGCATTACACGCAGAGGATGCCGCACGTATGGCTCGCCAGCCTTGTCGACTGCACCCGCATGTGCTTCGGAAGCAATCTGAACAGCGCGTTCAAGTGTGTGCACATGATTTCGGCTGGAGGTCGGAGACACTGCGTGGCTCCCAAGGACCATACTAACCCTTCGAGAGGCCGGGCGGCACAAAGGTGTACAAAGAGTACTTGTCGCGCCCTTTTCGCCCCTAAATCGATGGCGATAACCTTCCCCCCATGACGCGAACCAAGCTTCCCGAGCGAAATCTCGACGTCCTTCGCGCGATCGCAGTGTTCTGCGTGGTAGCCAACCACACCGCCAACAATGTCATCGGCCACAACACACTCGTCGCCGGATGGATTGGTCAAGCGGGAGTGCAGGCGTTCTTTGTTCACACATCGCTTGTGCTCATGGCGTCGATGGAAAAGGACGGCGCGCCATCGCGCAAAGGCTGGATCGAGCGCTTCTATATACGACGCTTTTGGCGCATCTATCCGCTCGCGATCGCGGTGATCGGCGTAGTCCTGCTGCTGCGCGTGCCAGACGGGGCGGCGTACGCACCTGCTCGCAGCTTCTCGGCCGCGGCAATCGCCGCCAACATCGCGCTGCTACAAGGGTTCTTCAATCAACCCTTCATACTCGGCGTACTCTGGACGCTGCCGCTCGAGCTGCAGATGTACGTGCTCCTTCCGCTTTGCTTCCTCGTGGCGAGGAGAAGGTCGTTCAAGGGGATCGCGCTATTGTTCGTGATCGGCTGCGCGATGGCGATCGCATACACGAGCGGGAAAGACGTCATCCCCGGCATCTGGCGGCTGCGGTTTTTCGAGTTCGTGCCGTGCTTCCTCGCCGGGGTTCTCGCCTACTGGCTGCTCCGTCGCGGGAAGACGCCGGCGCTTCCATCGTACGCGTGGATCGCGCTGATCTTCGCCGATCTCGTGCTTGGTCTCGCTGCGTGGAATCTATGGGTCGAATCGTGGGCCGTGCGCGCTGGGTTCTGCGTGATACTCGGAGTCACCATCCCACTCGCCGCGGAGATGGCCGAGTCGCACTTCACGCGCGCGGCACACACGATCGCGACCTATTCCTATGGCATATACCTGCTGCACCCCATCGCGCTCTGGTTCGGACTGCATGTGCTGCGCGACCAGCCGCCGATCGTGCAGGGCGTGGCCGCGACAGGGTCACTCGTGCTCGGATGTCTCGTGGCCTATCATGGCATCGAGAAGTCGGGGATCAAGCTTGGGCGAGCGCTCGCGCATCAGCGCGGCCCGCTGGTGGTGGAGCCGGCGGCGCCGTAGGAGTCGCTCGCCTACGGGCGCCGAGTCTCCATCACCCAGATGTCGCTCTCGCGATCTTCGGCGCTGAAATAGAGGCGGCCGTTTCCGATCGCGATCGTGCTTCGCAGTGAGGGATGCAGCGCAGGGTCGAGGTTGATGAGCAGGCGCGCGGGCCCCTTGTCCGGCGAGACCGACCAGATCGATGCGTTGCCGCGCGCGTCGTGAATGCTGTAGTAGATGGGCCCGTTCCTCGGCCACGCCAGCCACGCGAGGTCGCCCGCCGCCTGCACCACGGTGCGTTCTGCGCCGGAGTCCGCCGGCATGATCTTGAGCAGCCCACCGAAAAGCGAGCTTCCGAAGGCAATGTGCTTTCCATCGGGTGACCAGAGCGGGAAAAAGCCCCCTGCCTCGATCAATTTCGGCTCGCCCCAGTGCCCGCCCTTGTCGCGACGAGCTATCCAGACGCCAAATGGCGAGGAGATCTGCGTGAAGGTGAGGGCCTGTCCGTCAGGCGACCACCGCGCCAGCCCCTCCTGCAGGCGAGGCGTATTGGTGACCTGCTGAATTCCTCCGCCATCGAGACGCATCACGTAGATGTCGCGTGAACCGCTTCGCCACGAGTGAAAGGCGATCTTCTTGCCGTCGGGAGATGGCTCCGGTGCGAAGTCGTCGGCACGATCCGTCGTGAGCTGCTCCGGGTCGCCACCCGCAACCGATATTCGGAAAATGTCCGCGTTGCCGGGAAGATTGGAATCGTAGTACAGCCATTTGCCATCCAGCGAGATGGTCAACGATTCGATGAACTCATTGGCATTCGTCACGCGAGTCGCTGCTGTGCTCATGACCGGCGGATTGGTCGGCATCGGCATCGACCAGATACTCGAGCGACTCGCCCAGTGAGAATAGGCGAGCCGAGTGCCGTCGCGCGACAACGAAATCGTGTGTGCGCCAAGGCCGGTGCTCAATCGCTCGACCGTGCCGCCCGCGCCGCCATTCTTCGTAACGGGAACGCCGTAGATGTCGCTGGGACCGTCGCGGTTCGAAATGAAATAGAGCCATCGGCTGTCGGAGACCACACGGGCGAGTGGTTGAGCGACAGAGAATCCGTCACCGTGGTGAGGGCACCGTCGCGCACGCGCGCGAGGACGATCCACGCGGGCGACGGGTTCCCGAAGAGAAGTCCCGCGGCGGAATAGTATTGATCGCCGACCGGACATGCGATGAACGCTCCACTGGGCGACCACGAGCAGCGGCCCGACTGCGGCATGCGCGCGATCGCCCTAACCGATGCGCGCTCATCACGAACGAAGAGAGATTCGCCGCGAAGACAACCGATCTCCTTTCCGTCCGGCGACCACGTTGCCGACATGATCGGCAATCCCGCTCGGGCGGGAATCTCGGGTCGCGCGGGACCACCGCCCGCGGGCGCGCTGAAGACGCCGCCACGAGTGAGGAAGAGGATGCGCAAGCGTCGGGCGACCACTCGGGATCAGTCTCGGATGTCGTCGTATCGCCGGTGAGCGCGATCGCACGTCCCTCGCCGACCGGTCGCACCATCACGTGCGTAGTGATGAGCGGTCCCGCCGAATACGCAACCGAGCGGCCATCCGGCGAGAGCGCAGGGAGAATCTCGAGCCCGGGATCCCAGGTGACGTGCGTCGCGCGACCGAAGACTAAGGGTGGCGCGCCGGCGCCGCCTCTGAGCCTGGCACCGAGGAAGAATGCGGCGACCGCGATCGCAGCGCCGGCGGCAACTGTCGCCATCGTTCGCGCGCGTGATGAACGCGGTCGCACGGGTGCGCACGGACGGAGCCGGAGCCGTGATAACCTTCGCGACGATCGCCTGCGCCGTCGGGCCGGTGAACGGCGGCTCGCCGGCGAGCATCTCGAACATGACGCAGCCGAGCGCGTAAACGTCGGTGCGCGCATCGAGCTCGCGCTCGCCCATCGCCTGTTCGGCTCATGTACTGCGGTGTGCCGAGCGACATGCCGGTCTCGGTCATGCGATTGCCGCCGACCTTCGACGCGGCAAGCGCGATGCCGAAGTCGGCGACGAGCGCGTGTCCGCCGTGCAGGAGGATGTTCTCGGGCTTGATGTCGCGGTGGATGACACCGTGCTCGTGGGCGTACTGCAGCGCGTCGGCGATCTCGCGTCCGATACGGAGCGCATCGTCGACGGGAAGCTGCTTCTCGCGCTTGAGCCGGTCGCGGAGCGATTCGCCGTCGACGAACGGCATCACGTAGAACACGGTGCCGTCGACGGAGCCCGAGTCGAAGAGCGAGAGGATGTGCGGGTGTTGCAGATTCGCGGTGGTCTTGATCTCCGTCAGGAAGCGGTCGGCGCCGATGACGGCGGCGAGCTCGTTCCGGAGCACCTTGATCGCGACGTCGCGATCGTGCTTCAGTCGCGCGCGAGGTAGACGGTCGCCATCCCGCCCGCGCCCAGCTCGCGCTCGATACGATAGCGGTCGGCGAGATCGGTGCTCAGTCGCGAGACGTCATCGGACATCTAGACTGCGCTCGAGAGATGCAGCCGCAGGATTCGTGAATGCTCCATCACTCAACCGCGGCGCGCCGCTTCGATTGCAGCGATGTCGATCTTTTGCATTTGCATCATCGCATCGAAGGCGCGCTTGGCAACACCGGGATCAGGATCGGTGATCGCTCGTATCAGGGCGACCGGCGTGATCTGCCACGACAATCCCCATTTGTCCTTGCACCAGCCGCAGTCGCTCACTTTGCCACCGTTGCCCACGATCGCATTCCAATAGCGATCCGTTTCGGCCTGATCATCGGTTGCGACCTGAAACGAGAACGCCTCGTCGTGCGCGAATGCAGGTCCGCCATTGAGCCCAAGGCACGGAATGCCCATCACGGTGAACTCGACCGTCAACACGTCCCCCTTCTTTCCCGACGGAAAGTCGCCCGGTGCGCGGTGGACGGCGGTCACGGATGAATCGGGAAAGGTCCGGGCGTAAAAGCGCGCCGCTTCTTCGGCGTCGCCGTTATACCAGAGGCAGATCGTATTCTTCGCGGGCTTGACCATGTCATCTCTCCATCGTGGGCGCATTTCATTTGTTCTAGTGCCTAGAATGTCACACGGCTCTGGTGGTTGCAATGGCGATTTGATCACGTCACCGGTGGGCGACGCGCTCGCGCTCGATGTGATTAGGCGAGACTTCGATGTGTGGCGCGAATTCTGCTTGTTCGAGCGTGGAGAATGACTGAATCGATGGATGACCAGGCGCGCGAATGGGATCGCGAGCGAACGGCGCTGCTCGATCGACCGATCTCGAGTCTCGGGCTCACGCTCGAGGGCACGATGCTCGAACGGTTGTCGCAACGCCTGGATGCGGAGCTTGCCGAGCGCGGTCTCGTGTTTCGCCCGCCGATCTATCTCAGCGATGAGTGGGGATGCCCGGACGGTATCGCGCGCATCGGCGTCCCCTTCTATCTCGCTGACGAGCGACTGCGCCGCCTCGAGGAAGATCTCTCCGGCGAAGTCGAAGACGAGACGGAATCGATGCGCTACCTGCGGCACGAGGCGGGGCATGCCCTCAACTACGCCTATCGTCTCTACGACCGGAGCGACTGGCAAGCGACGTTCGGCTCGTTTGCGGAGCCGTATAGCGACAGCTACTTCCCGGACCCGTTTTCGACGTCACACGTCCGACACGTGTTGGGCTGGTATGCGCAGAAGCATCCCGACGAGGATTTCGCCGAGACGTTCGCTGTGTGGCTGACGCCAAACACGAATTGGCGAGCGGCGTACGAGGGATGGGGCGCGCTCGAGAAGCTCGAGTACGTCGACCGCGTCATGGCGGAGGTCGGCTCGTCCGTTCCCGACATCCCCGACGCCAGCGAGGAGGACGCCGACGTGGGTGACTTGCACCACACGCTCGCCGAACACTATCACCCGCTCGGCGACGCGCTGCCAATGCCCCACCCTGCACAATTCGATGCCGATCTGCTCCGCATCTTGCCGGATGTCTCGTCAGACGATGTGGCTGCAGGGGGAGCGGCGTTTCTGCGCGTGCATCAGCGTCAACTCGTGAGCCGAATCGCTCTCTGGAGTGGCGAGAGCACGACAACGGTGCGCACGCTCGCCAACCGATTGGCCGACCGCGCTGACGAACTACATCTCGCCGCCCCGACCGACGCTGCCGGCGCGTTGATCGCTCTCACGGCGTTCATCATGGGTGTCATCATGCACTGGCGTATCGAACGATGAAGATCGTCATCCTGCACTCGGCGGACGCGGTGGAGCCGCCCGTCGATCCGGTGCTGGCACAGATCGCTGGAGTACTCGAGCGAGCCGGCCACGAGATCGGTTTCCAGATCGTGATGCCCGATGTCGTCGCGCTGGCGACGGAGCTGCGAGCGGCGGAGCCGGCGCTGGTTGTGAATCTGGCCGAAGCGTTCGACGGGAAGAGTGCGCTCGAGTCGAACGTCGCCGCGCTCCTGAATCTCCTGGATCTGCGCTACACCGGGTCGAGTCCGGCGGGCCTCATGCTCGCCGGCGACAAGGCGTTGAGCAAGAAGGTGCTGTCGTTTCACGGCGTACGATCGCCGGAATTCGCAACCGTGCATCGCGGTGATGTGGAGTGGGCGGGAGATCTGAAATTTCCCTTGATCGTCAAGCCTCCGCAGGAGGATGCATCGATCGGGATCACCCACGCCTCCGTCGTCCACAATGTGCAAGAGCTGCTCGCGCAAATGGGAGCGGTACAAGGCAACTTCCATCAACCTCCTCTCATCGAGGAGTTCATCGACGGGCGTGAGTTTTACGTCGGCGTGATTGGGAACGCCGACGCGCGCGCGCTTCCGCCAATGGAGATGGATTTCACCGGATTCCCGACGGATAAGCCGAGGATTGCCAGTTGGGCGGCCAAGTGGGGCGAGGACGGCGACGAGAAAGGCGAAGAGTACGCGGGCACGCGCACCTTCGTACCGAATGATCTGCCACCCGAGCTCGACGAGCTGTTGCGGAAGACGGCGCTCGATGCCTTTCACGCGCTTCGCTTGCGAGACTATGCACGCGTCGACATGCGCGTATCCGAGTCGGGCGAGGCGTATGTCATCGAGGTCAATCCGAATTGCTATCTCGAGGAGAGCGGCGAGTTCGCTCGTGCCGCCGCCGCGGACGGTATGCCGTACGACGCGCTCATCGGCAGAATCATCGAGTTGGCGTCGGCGCGGTATGCGCGGTGAGGGTTGGCGTTTGACCCGGTGCGAGCAAGCTGGTTAACAGCGCACGCGCCTTTCTCGCCTCGAGAGTGAACGCGCCGGAGGTGAGTGTCCATCCGAAGGCGAACATTCCGAGCGGCACCAATCCCATCGGTTGCCAGACGCCCTTCGCCAGCATCGACACCCAGATACCGCCACCGAAGAGGATCAGCAAACCGAACCAGAAACTCATGAACCACAACACAGCGGGGTGAAGTGACATCGTCCCCTCGACGGTGCTGCCGCTGGATGTCGTGATGATGCGTCCGCGGATGCGGGGGATGAAGGAGTTTCTGTAATTGATGATCCGTGTCAGAGTGAAGGAGTCGATTCCGAGCTCACCTTCAAAGGGGCACTGGCCGCGCGACAATCGGAACCGCTTGCGTGGCTCGACTGCTGCCGCGAGAGCGTTATGCACCTCGGCAGCGGTGAGCGCGCTGTCGATGCGGAAGTTGTCGAACGGGAGCAGCGGCACGTCACCGACCTCTCTTTTTGCCGGAAATCTGAGGCCGCCGGACGTCGAGGATATCAGTGGAGCAGACTCCGGTGACGTCCGCGCTGAGGGTCTGGTGCGGCGCCGCTATCAATCCCACCGAATACCTGCGTCCTCGAAGCGTGCGGTGTGCTGGCGACATGTCGGACACCAATAGGTGCCGTCGGTCAACGTAAGCTGCTCGGCGGAAAATGTGTCGCTTTGCCAGCACGCGAATACCACGTGTAACCCCGCTTCGCCGATCGCCGGGGGGCTGCCGTACGGCACCACGGATTTCGAGCCACAGTGTTCGCACGCTTGTGACTGCGCGTGAATATCCAGGCACGACGCGTCCTTGCACTCAGTGCACAAGAAAGGGAACAGGCAGTACTTGGGTGGGGCCATGCGCGGGCCAACCTGGAGTATGAAGCTCCCGAAGCATGGACAGGATATTTTGACGCCGATGCCCATTGCGCACCGCTCCCGTTGTGCGAGTTGGCGAGCCGGCTCACCTGCAAGCGAGCCCAATCAAATGACGCAGTGCTCCCACGGGTAATAACGTGGGGGCATCGCGCGCCAGGATCCAGCGACCTTCGAGTCGTTCGCGGAATTCCGTGTTATTGGTCCGCGAGCGGCTGTGAATATAAAAAGTATACTTAGGTATTGACCTTAGTGTTATCCAGTGGTAGAATTTCCCGACAGATCGGGTAACGCAACCAACCAAATGGTGCCGAGATGGTTCGATCCGCAGTCGCTGACGATGTTTTTCATGCGTTGTCCAATTCGACTCGGCGGAAAGTTCTGGAGCAGCTGTCTTTCGGCCCAGCCACAGTCAGTGAGCTGGCAGCACCGTTCGACATGAAGCTTCCCTCGTTCGTGCAGCACCTGACCGTGCTCGAGCAGAGCCGACTTGTGAAGTCGAAGAAGCGAGGGCGGGTACGCACTTATGAGATCGCACCCGATCGGTTCAAGGTCGTTGAAGACTGGCTGACCGCGCGTCGTGAGCTGTGGGAAGCTCGACTGGACCGGTTCGACACATTCGTCAAACAACTCAAGGAGAAGGAGTCAGAATCATGAGCAGGCAATTCGCCGTCAATCCGAAACTCGATTTCCTCATCGAACGGTTCATCGACGCTCCGGCGCGCCTCGTCTGGGAAGCGTTGACCAAACCGGAGCATCTCAAGGAGTGGTACATGCCCAAGGCGTGGGGGCGTGTGTCGAAAGCCGAAATGGACGTGCGACCGGGCGGCATCTTCAGCATCGACATCGCAACGGGAAACGGTCAGGACTTTCCCAACGTCGGCTGTTTCCTGGACGTTATTCCGATGGAGCGACTCGTCTGGACCTCCATGTTATTTCCCGGCTATCGTCCGGCAATCTTTGACGACATTCCGATCACCGCGATCGTCACGATGGAAAGCGTGGGAACAGGAACCCGCTATGTGTTCACGGCGCTGCACCGTGATGAAGCTGACCTCGAAAAAAACAAAGCGTCGGGTTGGCAGCAGGGCACCGAGATCGCCGTCGATCAGCTCGTGGCTCATGTGAAGTCGATGAAATAGTGCAGGGCGACTTGCGGCGGGCGGCGCTTGATGTTTTGGGTGTCGCTGCCGTATTCGCCGAGTGCTGCTTCACGCGAAGATTCGCGATCGCTAGTCATCGTTGGCGTACGGTAGAGGCTCTAGGTCATCGCCGCGCTCAACGCGTCAAGTTCCTCAGATGTCAGCAGGCGCGCAGCAAGCCAGCGCGCGCGAGTCGGATGTCGCCACCGGGCGCGGCATCTCGCCACGGGGCTCCCGCTTCGAAAGTAGACGCCGCACGGAAACCGGTGCAGCGGTGTGCGTCGCACATCGCGATGGGCGTTCGAGGGCCAGGCCGCGCATTTCGTTACAATTCGGGTTTTGTGAGAAATCTGTTACGGTATAAGTGCAACAGCTTGGCTCATGACGTGCAGTGTTGCCGGCGCCCGCAGGAACGGACACGCGCGAGCAAATCGTCAGCGGGACAGTCTGGATGCCGTCATACGCGCACTAGCCGACGACGGTACCTTGGCTCGGATTTTCGCAGCCTATGGGTGACGCCGTGACGGCCGCCTCGCACACTCCTCCTTTCACTGGATCATGACATCATGAAAAAATACTTGCGGCTGCGGTCTCCAATTTATCTTTTCATCCTTTTCCTGACTGCAACGCTGATTGGCGGGTGCGGTAGCGATCCATCTGGCCCGGGCGCGGGTGATCAGAATGCAGGGTATCTGTACACCTCCACCAACGATAACAGCGGCAATGGTGTAGTGGCCCTTGGCCGGCGCAGCGACGGTTCGTTGGTCGAACTTCCAGGTTCGCCGTATTTGACGGGCGCGGCGGGAGATGCGGCAGATGGAGACTTCGATACACAAGGCGGTGTACGGATTATCGGCGATTACCTGTTGGTCGTGAACGCCGGCTCCAATCCTGTCAACGGCAGCGTTTCCGTGTTTCGAATCAATCGCGGCAATGGGAGTCTGGTACGCATTGACCAGAACAGCGCGACACCCGAAATGGACAACATGGACTCGCACGGCGAGCGAAGTGTCTCCATTGCCTCGGCGACGATTGGAGGTACGACATGGGTAGCCGTGGCGAACCAGTTTGCAAATCCGAACTACCAGAAATCGCCACCGGAAGCTCACGGCGCCGTGATGTCATCCGCGGCTCGAAACATCGCAGTATTTACATTCGATCAATCAACGGGTCAGCTGACATTTAATCGCGTTGGCGTGACGTACAGCGATGGCACCAATGGAGGGCCAACAACTGTCGTGTTCAACGGCGACGGCAGCAAGTTGATCGCCTCTACCTGGGGAGTTCCGCACTTCGATACGCCCGATGCAGATCTCACATTGCAGAAACCAGGTCGCTTGTACGTCTACAACTTTACGAGCGGAGCGCTCACGCAAACGGGTATGTATGAGGAAGTCGGTGTGTCGGGGAACATTGGTATCTCGTGGAGTCCAAACAACCAGTTCATCTACATGGCGAATTTCAATCTCCATTCGTCCAAGGAGAATAACAGCGTCACCGTGCACGACGGCACGACCGGTGCGAAGGTGCAAAATTTTGCCACTGCCGAGCGCAATGACGAAGCATGCTGGACGCTCGTTAGCAATGATCGCACGAAGCTGTTCACGGTCAGTTTTACCGGGAACAACGTCAGCACATTTGATATTGGGAGCGATGATCGCCTGACTGTGTCACTCAGTCCCAACTTCATTACCCGGCGCGCCGCACCGCCACAGGACTCGAAAGAGCCGTACCAGTCGGCAGATGGATATCTGTATGTCGCCGGTGCGTTCAAGACTCACTCGGTGGCAATTTTCAGTGTGGCCGCCAATGGCGCGCTCACCGAACTTGCCGGCTCGCCGTTCGCCGTCCCATCCTCCGTGGGCAAGACGAACATGCAGCAGGCATACATTGGCCTAACGGGCTTCGATAAGTAGTCGCGGGAGAAAACACCGTTCCCTCGGGGTCGATGCCCGGGGGAATTTTCCGTTTTCAGATACGTCGATGCTCTCGAAGACGCGCATCCCTCTTTCCTGAGAACTCTGACAATACCGTGAGAACCGAGGCGTCGTGAATGCGTTCGCGCGTTCGCTAACTTCCCGGCGAATACCGCATCGCCACCGCGCCCGAGGCGAACTCCAGCCGGCTCTCCAGCTTCAAGTCGACCCACTTCGATAGCCCTGCGAACAGCGTCGGCCCATGGCCCGCCAGCCTGGGGTGCACCACGATCTCGTACTCATCGATCAATCCCAGCTCCGCCAACGCCAGCGGGAGCGTCACGCCTCCCACGAGGAGTCCCTTCCCCGGCGCACGTTTCAGCTGCTGAACGGCCTCTCCGAGATCCCCGCGCAGGAGCTCCGCGTTCCAATCGACCTGGTCCAGGGTGCTCGACACGACGTACTTTTTTGCCGCGTCGATCGTTCGCGCGAAGGGTTCCATCCACTCAGGCGTCGCTCCCGTTGGCGTCGGTCGCCGCCACCCTGCCTCCATCATTTCGTACGTCACCCGTCCAAAGAGGAGAGCATCGGCGCGTTCGAGGTTCTCGATCGCGTGACGATGCAAGTCTTCGTCTGCGATAATCGCACGATGATCGCAGCATCCGTCCAATGTGACGTTGATTGAATACCGAAGTGGTCGCATTACGTAACGGTATCGCTAATGGTGGAGGCTGCAAACCGATGCTCTGAGGACGAGCGGCAATCCCTGACGCCGCTGACAACAACGCACGGCTAGCCGACGGGCTGCACGGTGACGGCGGGTGACCAGCGGCAGACGCAATATGTGAAAGCCTGCGCGGCCCCGCTCGGCGTGGTGTGCATTTCGCGCTCGCTGTGTTCCAAAACGTACCCGTCACCGAAGACGGCATGGAGGGCGTTCTCGGAATAGCGCACGACTTCGAGCCCGCTGCAACGCGTGGGGCCGTCCTCCGCGAACGTCGCGATCACGGCGTAGCCACCGGGCCGCAGCACTCGGCGCACTTGCGCCAGATACGCGGCGCGCTCCGCCGGTTGTGTGAGAAAATGAAATACAGCGCGATCGTGCCACACGTCGACGCTCGCGGGCGGCAGCTTCACTGTGAGAATGTCATCGGCGACCCAGGTCACCGTCCTGGCTGCGCCACCGAGGCGCGCCTGCGCGTGCGCGAGCGCGGCGGGCGCGAGATCGAGCACCGTGAGCGCGGTGTACCCCGACGCCAGCAGAGTGTCGACAAGCGTCGACGCGCCGCCGCCGACATCGAGGATACGTGCCGCACGTGCGGGCGCGACCTGTTGGACCAAGGCCGCCGATCGCGACGGAATTTCCTGAAACCAACTCACTTCCTCCGGCGCCTTCTGCGAATACATCCTTTGCCAGTGGCCTGACACGTCCATGCGTCCTCCATCAGGGCAGTGGGCGAGCGCCTGACGCTCAGCATGGGCTGCTCGTGCAAAGCGTCGCCAGATGCATGCCGATGTTGCGTCGGCAACGCAGCCGTCACTTTTCCGTCGGCGAATAGGCGATGACGAAGAAGGTCTTGTAGTCGTACGCCAGCTCGTTGGCGGTCGGGAATCTCCTCCGTACCGCAGCGCGGACTGATCGAGCAAGCTTCTGATCCTTCGGATCCAACCTGTCGATGTAGGACCGAAGCTCAGCCTCGTGCGTACGCTTCGTGCTATCGGCTTTCGCAGTCACGAAGTCCTCCGAGACGTGCGCAGTGGTTCGCGCGAGATCCGCTCCATGGCCAGCTTCACTTGCACGTGAGTCGACGACGCGAGCGAGGAGAGCAGTCCTCCGATCACTCGTCGAGTGCAACGAACGTCAGGTTGCACTCGTGACGCGGTTAGCCTTACCCGCTTGCCACATCGAACCCTCGTTATCCGAGCTCCTCGGCGAGCCCGATGAGAAGTCCCTCGGGACCGCGAATGTAGCAGAGGCGATACGCCTCTACGTATTGAACTACTTCGCCGACGAGCTGCGCGCCGCGCTTGCGAAGCCTGGCGAGCGTATCGTCGATGTCATCCACAGTGAACATGACGCGTAGGTAGCCGAGTGCGTTCACCGGGGCGTGCCGGTGATCGGCGACGACGGGCGGGCTGAGGAATCGCGAGAGCTCGAGCCGACTGTGACCGTCCGGGGTGACCAGCATGGCGATCTCGACGTGCTGGGACCCGAGTCCGGTAACGCGCCCGGCCCACTCTCCGTCGATCGTGGCTCGCCCTTCGAGTTTCAGTCCAAGCTCGGCGAAAAATGAGATGGCGCCATCGAGGGATTCTACCACGATGCCTACGTTGTCCATCCGCTTGACAGTCAGATCATCTCCTCTTTTTCTCGACCGGAATGCCCGGCGTGGGCATTCACACTGCGTCTAGCGTTCCAGCTCAACGCCGGGACGCGCAGCGGACCGTCCGCTGCAACCGGTTGTCAGACAGAATTTACTGACGTACATAGCGCAGGTGTGTTGCGGCTGGACCATCGAGAACCCTGTCAATGCGAAAGTGCGGCCCGGGCTCGCGTACGTTCTCGAAGAGGCGACGCCCGCCGCCGAACAACACGGGCGCCAACGCGATTTCCAGCTCGTCGACGGCACCCAGGTTCAGGTACTGCTGGATCAGATCCGCTCCGCCGGCCAGACGAATATCACGACTGCCAGCGGCTTCCCGCGCCAACTCCAGGGCACGCTCCGGCCCGTCGTTGATGAAGTAAAATGTCGTTCCACCGGGACGCACCCAGGGTTCGCGTTTCTCATGGGTAAGAACGTATACCGGTGTGTGAAACGGAGCATCCTCTGGCCAGGCGATCTCGCCTTGGTCGAACATTCGCTTGCCCATTATGCTGGCGCCGGTGCGCTCGGTGGTGTTGCGAATCAGATCATTGACCGGGCCCGTCTCTCCCCCTGGTCCGAGCTTGAGGTTCTCGCGGAAGTACTGTTGGTTGACGATCCAGGCCATCATCGCACCCCACTTAGCTCCCCAATTCATATACTCGTAATTCTCCATGGTCATTCCTTCCGGTGCCATGAAGCCGTCGAGGCTGAGTCCAATGTTGACGAATACCTTGCTCATGATTCTCCACTCGCATGTTCGGATGTCGGC
>JACCWE010000016.1 GCA_013697785.1 Gemmatimonadaceae bacterium | reverse complement strand
CGCACCTCAGCACCGAGAATCTCGTAAGTCTTTGCAGGACAACATACCCGGGGCCGGACTCGAACCGGCACGGCCTTGCGGCCAAGGGATTTTAAGTCCCACGCGTCTACCATTTCGCCACCCGGGTAAACTTTGCCAATCCTTAGTGATAGTTTGCCTATGAGATATGCGCAGTGTAGGCGTCGACACCGCATTATCCGTTTTTGGGGCAGTTCTAAGCCCGTCCACTTAGGGACGCGCCTCTTTGGCAAGGTGGCTGCGCAGAGCCTTGTGCGTTGCTGCACATGAGGTCGGCCTGCGGGCGCGCCTATTTGCTCCTGTCGAGGAGCTTGGACAGATTCGCCGTAAAGAGTCGCTGGACGATCGTCATTCGCCTCATCAACACGGTCTTTCCGTCCGGTGTGATCTCGCCACCGGCTTCGCTCTGAGACGTTGCCGTCAGGCGCCGCGTGGTTCCATCGACGACGTTGAAGATCCCGATGTCTCCCACGCCGTCGACGAACGTGGTGTAGACAAGCGACTTGCCGTCGTTCGACCAGAATGTCACCCAATCGTTGGGGGCCAGTATCAGACGCCCCTTACCGCCAGCGGCAGGCAATATCATCATGTGCAACGTTCCGTCCGGCTGCTCAACCAGCGCCGCGATCGAGTCTCCAGAGGGCGAAACGGCGCTCAAGTACGCGTTCGTTCGGTCCCATACCGTCGTCATCCTTCCGTCGGGACGCACGCGCGAAATGGCAGACCGGCCGCCGTTCGGACTGATTGTTTGCACGAAGAAGTCGGCGACGCCTGCTCGACTCAACAACGAACCCGCACCCAAAGTTCCGTTCCGTGTGATGCGCGTCGGCTCGCCGCCGTCTGTCGCCATCGCCCACGCATCGCCCAGCTTGGTGTCGTGGTCGGACTGGAAATACACCTTCGTTCCATCGCCGCTCCACGCGACACCGTTCTCTATTCCTGGCCAGCTGGTAAGCTGGCGCGGCGCACCGACCGACACATCAACAATCCAGACATCCTGACTTCCACCGCGATCCGACAGATAGACGATTTGCTTTCCGCTCGGCGACCACCACGGCGTCACCACCGTTCCGCCACCGGACACAAGAATGCGCGACGCGCCCCCGGCTACCGGCATCACTGCGAGATCCTGCACACCGCCACCGCGTTCGATTGTGTAGTCAATCTGCTTCCCATCGGGCGAGCCATTGAACCAGGTAGGCCGGATCGAATCAGGCGTAAGCCGCCGTTCGGCCCCTGACGCCATATCCATCGACCAAATCCCGGCAGCTTGTGATGTTGTGACGAAAGTCACTTCGTTCGTGCCCGGCCGCCACGCCAGATTCGATTCGGCGTCGGGACTATCAGTGACTCGTCGCTGCTCGCCCCCGCTTGCCCGCACGAGCCAAATATCGGTCTGGCGTCCTCGGTCAGAAAGAAACGCCACCCACTTGCTGTCCGGAGACCACACGCCGCCGTAGTCATTGCGCACGTCGCTTGTGAGCTGGCGAGGCGACCCACTATCAACGGGGACTACCCACAGATCGGCAGTTCCGGTACGACGTGACTCGTACAAAATCGACTTTCCATCGGGTGACCACGACATTCGATTGGAGATGACCTGGTCCTCAAAGCCTTCCTTGGTCAGCTGTCGCGGGTTCATTCCGGCGCTGTCCGCCACCCAAATTGTCCGGTTGGGACCATCAGACACGTTGATCCCGATGTGATTTCCATCTGGCGAAGGTGTGCCTATGTTGGTGCGCTTCTCGCCAGGCACGAGCGGTTGAGTAGCTCCTCTCGCCAGCGATGAGGCGAAGCCTCTATAGTCGCCACCTCCTTCTCCCGTCGTCATCACATACGCGAGGCGCTCGCCATCGGCGAACCAGCCGGTTTGGTTTTCGAACCCCGATCCAGTCGTCACGCGTTTTGCTTCGCCGCCTGCCACGGGTACGACGACTATGCGCCCCTCTGCAGACGTCACAGCCAGCCGTGATCCGTCCGGAGACCAGAGAGCCGGTTCGGTCCCGCCTTTGACCGGAAGCTTCTGGGCCGAGCTCAGGTCGGCGTTCGCAATCCACAGTTGCCACCCGGGGCTGGATGGAGTCCAATATGCGATCCGCTTGCCGTCCGGTGAATACGACGGCCCGAGCTGGCGAACTCCCGCGGGCGACAACGCAGTCACATCCGGCATGTCCTTGTCGCCACCGCCGCGGCACGCGACGAGGACCATCGCGAACCCCGCACATACAAACTTTCTCATTGCCCGGCTCCTGGCTTTCTCGGTCCTGCGAGAACGCTGTCGATTCCCGCCGCTACCTGCGCCACCACTTCGCCCTGCGCGGCGAGCACGTTATTCACGTTTTTCTCGTATGTGTTCGACCACAGCGACCGGCTGGTCACTGGATCGGTGAACTGCACGTTAATGCGCATCACATCGCCGGCACGAAAGACGGTGGCTTCCACCACGCCGCCGAGCGAGAGCTCGTTCGCGACGTCGCGAATTGTCTTGGATCCGCTCTTGTACCTCATCATCGTCGAGCGTGTCTCGACTCCCGTGACGTTGGCCCGCGCGAGCGCATTCGTGAGCGCGTCGTGCATCGCGGCAGCGAATACCGAATCCTTGCCCGAGATATCCTCGATGGGCATCACGCCGATCTTCTGGATTCTTCCACTTCCATTGCGCGACAGTACGTAAACGCCGATCGCGCCCCCGAGGACGATCGCGCCTGCGGCAACGCCGATGAGCAAGCGGCGCTTTGATTTGGCGGCCACGGTCGCTGCCTGCAGCGGCCTCGTATCTGTCGGTGTCACGCCGCCGCCTGGCGTCGTTCCAATCGCCTCGAGCTGGCTCGTGAGTTCGTCAGCGGTCTGCCAACGGTTGGCGGGATTCTTTTCGAGACACTTCATGATCGCGTCAGCTAGCAGCGGCGGCGTGCCAGGACGCGTCTGCCGGATGTCGATCGGGTTTTCGATGACATGCGCAGCGAGAATCCCCTGCGCGGTAGTCGCGGCAAACGGCGGTCGGCCAGCGAGCATTTCGTAACCGAGAATTCCGATCGCGTAGATATCGGCGCGGTGGTCTATGTTCGCCTCGCCCATTGCCTGCTCGGGCGCCATGTACTGCGGTGTCCCGATGGCTATCCCGACCGTTGTCGTCTTGTCGCCGCCTGCCGCTGTGATCGCCTTTGCCACGCCGAAATCCGTAACGACTGCATGACGGCCCGAAAGCAGTACGTTGCCCGGCTTGATGTCGCGGTGGACGACGCCACGCGCATGCGAGTATGCGAGTGCATCGACCACCTCGCGAAGAATCCGGACTGCATCGCCGAATGGGAGCTGCTTTTCTCTGGCCAGCCGGTCGCGAAGCGATTCACCGTCAACGAACGGCATGACGAAGTACAGAAATCCTTCTACCTCACCCGAATCGTAGAGCGAAAGTATGTGCGGATGGTTGAACTGCGCCACCGTCTTGATCTCGCGTGGGAATCGCTCGGAACCCATTGCAGCGGAGAGCTCTGGCCTCAGCACCTTGAGGGCCACCATTCTGCCGTGCTTCAAATCCTCGGCGAGATAGACCGTGGCCATGCCCCCGACGCCGAGTTCACGCTCGATGCGGTAGCGATCGGCAAGAGCGGCGGCGAGACGATCTACAGGGTTGGCCAAGGCGATTGTCGCAGACGTGATCCTGGAAGGCGGAGAACTTGCCTCCCCCCGCAGATCGACGCCAGAGCTTCAATGGAGGGTCCTCCGTGATATTCCCATGCCGTGTGCGGGTCGCATTGCTTTTGAGTTCTCTGTCCCATGCTGGCGACTGCCCAGGTGGCGCGATTCTAATGCTGATACATCGTCTCGCCACCAACAACAGTTCGCACGATCTCGATATCCTTGATGCGCTCGGGATTCACCGTATGCGGATCCTCGGCCAGCATCACGAAATCAGCAAGCTTTCCCTCTGCGATCGAACCCTTGACGCGCTCCTCATGGGTGGCGTATGCGCCGTTAATAGTCGCAACGCGCAGCGCCTCGTCCACCGTGATTCGCTGATTCGCTCCCCACGTCTTTCCATCCCAGCCAGTGCGCGTAACCTGACCCTGAATTCCCATCAGGACCGCGAACGGACCCGCAAAAAAATCGGAGCCGCCAGTCACTTTGATACCCGCATCGAGAAGCGTCCGGAACGCCATCATCCGCTTCATCAGATCCTCACCATAAAACTGAAACTTGTCCGAGTTGTAGTACGCGTAGGTCGAGAACAACGCAGGCACGGCGTCGAGCGCTTTCATGCGTCTGATGATGTCGTCATTTACCATTGTGCAGTGTGTGATCTTGGGTCGCGCATCCTTCACAGGAAAGAGTTTCTGCGCACGCTCGATCGCGGCGACGTACATCTCGATCGCGACATCACCATTCGCATGACAATTCACCTGAATTCCGGCGCGATGAATTTTCTCTACCCACGCGTCTAGCTCCTCTTGTGACTCAACGACATTCCCCATGTACGGCGGATTCGATCCGGGAAACGGCACGCTCATCGCCATGGTGCGCTCCGAAAACGAGCCATCGACGGCATGCTCTCCGGTTGCACCCAATCTTATCCACTCGTCGCCGAGCCCCGTTCTGATTCCGCTCGCGATCATTGGATCGAGCACGTCCTGCCATGCTTCGTAACTCACACGGTGCTTCAGGTCCCCCCGTGCACGAACGTCCTGAAGCGCCGAAAGATCTCCGCCCTCATGATGAACTGTCGTGAGGCCGTAGCGAACGAACTGCTTTGAGAGATATGCCAGTCCATCACGCTCACGCTTCGCACTATCAGCCGCAGAAAGCTCAACCGACTTGCCGACCTTTCCGAATGCATTTCTTGCATTATCAGTAACACGACCTGTGAGCTCACCATTTGCGTCGCGATCGAACGTGCCGCCTTTCGGGTTCGGGGTGGAGCGTGTGATGCCCGCAAGCTCGAATGCCTTGCTGTTGAAGAACACCGTGTGCCCACCGCGATGAAACACAGCCACCGGATGTTCAGTGGATACCCTGTCGAGATCTAGGATCGTGAGCCGCTGCTTATCTTTGATCTTCGTGTCATCGAGATAGTACCCATCGACCCAATAGCCGGCGGGCGTCTTCTGCGCATTGGCCTTCAACTTGTCGACAATGCTTTCGATGGTGACGAACTCGACCTCGTATGGATTCCCCACGAGCGTCTCGTAAAGAACCGTCGTGCCGTCGGGATGATTGTGAGTGTCGATGAACCCCGGCACGATCGTCATGCGCTTCGCGTCGACGATGCGAGTCTTTTTTCGCGCGAGGCTTCTCATCTCTGACGTCGTGCCGACGGCGATGAACTTTCCGTCGCTGATTGCGAAGGCATCTGCACGAGGCAATCGCGGATCCATCGTGTAGACCTTGGCATTGACAACGATCAGAGCGGGGTCGGCATCGGCTGCGGGCAGAATTGGTCGAACGGCAATTCCAGCGACACCGGCCATTGCCAAGCCCATGAATTCACGGCGGCTATACGGTTTCTCCAATTCATGCCTCCACTGGTGTCTATTTCAGCAACGTGCCACCCAACGTGACCATGAGTATTTGACGGATCCAGACGGCAATATTTTCCGCTGAGGAAGTCTTTGGGAATCGAACGCCGCTTCAGCGGAGGCAGTACGCTCGACAGCAGGATAGGAGTGGCATGTCCAGTTGCGTTACGAAACTCAAAGCCTTTCGAGAGGTGCCAACCATGCGTGCAGCTTATAGCCCATTGGGACTGACGCGTCGAGCATTGCTACTCGTCTCCGCTCTTTTCGCAGCCATCGTTGGTAGCTTGATTTTCGATTCCGACGGATACGCAAAGATTAGGGAGATGAAAACGTTCTGCCTTTCTTCGACAAATCCCGTCGCCCCGTACTTCTTAGCGGACATGCAGCAGTACGGCTCTTCCACCATTCCGGCGTACGTCACCGCGCGGAGCACAATAGGCTAACTGACCGCGGCGCTCAGTACGATCGTATCGCGTGCGCCAACACCGAGCTGCCCGGAAGCGATCGCTGGGCGGGCGCGAGCGCACGCGCGCAACTTCGCACATGATGCGGAGCGCATCGTCGATCGCCAGCCGCCTCGCTCGCTTCGTCCATGTGCCCCCGACTCGACCGAGCGCAGAAAAACTTCCCGACGGGCCACACACTAGAACGGACGAACGGCCGGCACACATACGCCGGCCGTCAGAAAGCGGGAAACGGGACTCGAACCCGCGACCCCAACCTTGGCAAGGTTGTGCTCTACCAACTGAGCTATTCCCGCAGTAGCGACGAAGTTATTGCTCCGCCCGCATGCGGACAAGTCGCGGAGTGCGTCGCGCCAGACGTCAGGGCTCGAGGCGGGCCGAGAAGCGCAGACGGACGTAATCGGCGGTCCACGCGCCGTCTCTCGCGCGCAGACTTGGCGCCAGCAAGTCCGTCATCTCCTCGAGCATCGCGTTCCGCTGGTGGCCCATCACGCCAACAAGAAAGGGATTCGCGAATGTCTCGAGCCACCCGCGCATCCCGGTGGGCAGCGGTGTGGGACGGGGGATGAGATCCATGCGCACGACAACGAAGCCGTGCGCCTCGAGCCGTTCCCCGTACTCGGCCGGCGTTGGGAAGTACCACGGAAAGCGGGACTCGCCGTCGATTCCGTGCGCGCGGAGGACCGCGAAGATGCTCGTACAGATCGCGGCGACGTTGCCGTGCGCTCCGAGCTCGGCGACGAATCTTCCATGCGGCGCGAGCGCGCGCCGAATGCCGGCGAGTACGCGATCCGCCTCGGGCATCCAGTGCAACGCAGCGTTCGAAAACGCGGCGTCGAACTCCGCGTCGAAGGAGAGCTGGTACGCGTCGACTACGCGCGCATCGATGCCGCGCTCGCGTGCGGCGGCCACTAGCTCGGCCGAGCTGTCGATGCCGACGACGTCGGCGCCGCGCGCGACGATCGACGCCGTGAGCGCACCATCGCCGCAGCCGACGTCGAGCACGCGCTCGCCAGGCTGTGGATCGAGCCAGTCGACGACGGGCTGACCGAGCTCCGCGACGAAGCGCGCGTTGCGTGCGTAGCCTTCGGCGCTCCACTTCTGCGCGGGCGTCGATTTCGGATCGGTCATTCGCGTGCTCTCGCGGTGGATGCAAAACGGAGCGCACCGCGATATGCGGCGCGCTCCGGATTGCAGGTCACGCCGACGGAATCAGGGAATCGGCGTGTGGGGGATGCTCGTCCCGTACTTCGCGTTGACGACGTCGATGATGTTGTTCGCCAGCACAGCATGCGCCTTCCGTGCGGGGTGAACACCGTCGAGCGAGAAGTAATCGCCGAAGGCCGCGGTGGGCTGCGTCAAATCGGGGAACGGAGGAATATCTCCGCTCTGCTTGAGCGCGACGAGTGCCGGGTTCGGATCGTAGTAGGCGAAGCCGAGCGTGTCCGCCTCCGCCTGGATGAGCGCGTTGTAGGCGGTGACGGTGTCCGTCACGGCGGCCTGCTCCGCCGCGTCGAGCACATAGACGTTGCCGAGCGGAACGTACGGCGGAGGGAGCGCCTCACACTCGATCTGCGGCGGATGCTGGCCCGCGCGAATCGCGCCTGCGAGCTGAAAGTTGATCAGCGATGTGGTGGTGATCGGACAGGTGAGCGGGTCGATGAAAGTCGTGGTGCCGGCGGCCGCGTCGAACGCGGCCTTCGCCGCCGGGCTCGCGACGAGAATGGCCGCCCGAAAGAGCAGCGGCACGTTCGCAGTGTTGACGACGCCGATCAGCACACCGCCCTTGATCGACGGAATCGCCTTGAGCCCGGTGACGAGCTTTTTGTAGTTCGTGGTGAACGTCGTGATCGACGTCACGCCATTCGAGATGCCCGGCGTCGCAGGCAGGATCCCCGAGAGCGATGCGTTGAGCACGTCGTTGTTGCCGATCCAGGCACTCACGAACGTCGGCCGGGCCTCGGCCGCTCGCTGCACCTGTGTCTCGCCACCGAGAATGAAGGTCGTGAGTGCATTCTCGACGAGCGTATCCGGGCCGGGGATGGTAGCGGTGGGCGAGAGCGACGTGGCACCCGGCACCGCGACATTGTTGATCGGTCCCGGCGTCGCTTCAACCGCCCGAAGTGCGCACGGCGGAGCGGATGGACCACCGACGCGCGCCTGCGTGAGAAAGTTCGCGATCGGCGGCGGACACCCAGGCTGATTGAGCAGCGGAATTCGGAAGTGCGTATTTGCCGCGGCCGCGATCAGGACGGCGTAGCTCTGTCGCTGCGTCGAGTCGTTGATTCCCGCGGATTGAAAGCCGGCGGTGATACTGTTGCCGATGGAGACGTAACTCTTGAAGAGTGGATCGACGGGCTTGACCGTCACCACATTCGAGTCATTGCTGCACGCCATGAGCGCCGAAGCCACGACGAGCGCGGCTACTCCGCTGGCGAGATATCTGTTCAAATACATCTGAGATCTCCCTGTGGAGTTAAAAATTTACCTTGAGGCTGAGCGAGAAGACGTTTGCGTTGAGCGTGTAGAAGCCGGTGTTCAACTGATCGGCCGTCTCACCCTCTTCGGGGCTGCCGGCGGTGCGAGCGACGATGCGCCCGCGGCGTCCACTCGTGTCGACGTGCAGGTAGCCTGCATCGAGCGTGTAGGAAGCGCCAATCGGGAGCCCGATGCCAATCGTGTAGTTGCGGCGATTCATGTCGGGGAGGAGCGGCGTCACCGTGATGTCGGGCGCGGGTGAGCCGATCCAGTCGAAGCCTGCGCGACCGCGGAAGCCCGCGGCGAATGCATGCTCGACGCCGAAGCGAACAGAGTTGGAGCTCTTGTAATTCTCGAGCAGCGTGCGGCTCAGGCCAGCGTCGCCAGCCGGACCATTGAAGTCGATGTTGAGCGAGTTGAACGACGAGTAGTCGATCCACGCGTAGTCGACCGAGAGCGTTGTGTTCGTGAAACCCGTGTAGCCGATTCCGGCCTGGAGCTGCTGCGGATGATTGATCTGCGTGTTGACGCTCTGTCCCGCGCTGAACGGCGCGTTGGGCGCGAATTGCGGAGAGAGGATGGCATCGATCGGGGTGCCGGCGGGACGTCTGAGCGGGTTGTCGGCGGCGAGCGTCAGATTCGTCAGCTGCTGCGTGAACTGCACGTCGGCGTTGTTGTACTTGAACTTGAGCTCGGAGAGATAGCGCGCACCGACCTGCCAATCCGCGCCGATCTTGCCGTGCACGCCGACGTTGAAACCCCACGCCGTCGCATTGCCCTTAAGGCTGGCCGAGGCGAACTGCGTGCCGGCGGGAATGCCGAGCTGGCCGAAGGTGACGCCCCCACCGCCGGGAACCGGAACGGTCGAGAGATCGATGCCCTGACGGAGCTCGACGTGCGAGAAGCCGAACACCGGACCGCCGCCAACCGACCATCCCGGTGCGAAGCGATACGCGAAGTTGGGCTGGATGTAGTCGCTCGAGAGCGACGCGCGCTGTGATTCGAAGCGGCCGGGAAAATCCGGCTTCCACTGCGAGACGAGTCCGTACGGCACGTACGAGCCGATGCCGACCGCCCACTTGGCGCCCTTCGGCGTGTAGTTCAGAAAGATGTGCGGGGGAAATTTTACTGGCACGTCACCGGGGTAGCTGCGGCCGGTGCTGTCCTCGTTGAAGCCACCGTTCACCTGCACGGCAGCAGCGCCGACGTAGAGCCCCCACCCCTGCAGCCCTGTGGTCGATGCAGGATTCCAGTAGATCTCCGATGGGTCGTTGCACGGAACGCTCGTCGTCGCGAAGCCACGAGCGAGCGCGCACGATCCGATTTCGTTGAGACCGAATCCTTGCGCTTCCACTGCTGCCGGCGACACGAGTGCGGCCAACATCAGACATCGCGAGAGACGATCGAAATTCATCAGGCTTCTCCTTCGTGTGACTTACGCCGATCTCACGGCCGCTGGCCGGGAGGCGAATTGCATGGGTGCCGTTCGTTGGTCGCGGCGGCGACCGCTATGCGCAGTAAGAGTATTACGCACCCGGCCTCTACGACAGCCTTGGCCCCCACCAAACGCTCAGGGGAAGAGATTGCCGGCGGAGGGTCTGCCGGGAAACGGAGGCTAGGGGCGCGCGCCAAGCGCGTGGACTGCGTACCAGACGCACCACGCGAGGAGCCCCGCAAGTGAGGCGTCGCCGCCGTTCGTCACCGCACGGCCTTCGACATCCACCGTCTCCGCTGCCAGGCCGTTGTCCAGGGGGGCGCGACGCAGCCACTGCAATAGCCCCGCGGCGTCGGGCCCCATGAGCCGCGCGCACTGCTGTGCGAGAAGATGGGGCTCCGCGCCCACTCCCTTCACAGTGCGGCGATACACCGAGTCCTGGCGCTCGATCGCGTCGTACATCGGAAGCCAATACGCGGACGCGTAGGGATCGTCCGCGGTCGCCTGATGCCCCGCGAGGTCGATCGAAGAAGCGAAGGATGCCTTCCCTCCGCTGCCGACCGCGAAGTGCCGTTTGAGCGCAGCGCGCACCGCGTCCGGATCCTCGACTTTCCGCGCAGTCTCTTCGTCGAGCGTGCGCCGAAAGATCTCCAGCGCCTGTGCGACGACCGCGTTGCCGTGCAGCGTGAAGGGGTGCGCCGCAGGTTCGCCGGAGAGCGTGACCTCGGTCTTGTAAAGAGGCACGTGGAGGTCGCGACGCTCCGCCAGATCGTCCCACGATGCATAAAGCGTCTCGGCGATCACCGGCTCGTCAACGATCTGATCGTCGTTGGTCTCGCGGATGTAGCGGTCGGTGGCGAGCGCGAAGGACGCGAGCCCCTCGAGCGAGAAGCCGGGCTCGAAGAGTGTGCCGTCGAGATAGTGGACACCCAGCCCTGGTGCGTAGCCGTGGAGCTCACTCGCGCGCAGCAGGAGCTCGCGCGCAAGCGACGGATCGGCGAGCTGGATGGCGGGAAGTGTCCACGAGAGCGCCTCCCAGTCGCGCACGGTTATCCCGTGACCGTTCCACGGCGCGCGGCTGCGAACGAGATAAAAGTGCGCATCGTCGAGTGCGCGGCCCGCGGCGTAGAAGTACGCAAAGAGAAGATTGCGATTGATGAGCCGGTCGATGCCATCGTGTCCGACCGTCTGCTCCATGCGCTGCAGCGCATCGCGCGTGACGGTCAGCAGATCGCTCCACCCACGCCGGCGCATCGACGCGACCGTGGCTTCGGCGCCGTCGCGCTCGGGGCCGGCGGCGATGAAGAAGGCGACGCTTCCCTTCGCGCTGCCGGCGATCTCGAGCTCGCGGCGGATAGTGAAGCGTGGCGACCCCCCTCCGTGCGTCTCGACGCTCGCATCGCCATCGGCGGCTATCGCGAGGGCGGCGAAGCCGGGCTGTGCGGTTCCCTCCAGCACGACCACCTGCTCATCACCCTCGATGACGCGATGCGCATCGTCGGCGGCACGAGGCGAGCGCACGCGCAGCTGGCGATGACCGAGTACGCCCTCGAGCGCGATCGCGAGCTTCGCCGGCGTCTCGCTCCGATTCTCAATGGCGATCGCGTACACCGCGCCTGCGAGATCCGCATCGCGGCCGTGCGGAGCGAAGAGCGTTCCGCGCACCACGAGCCCGTCCACCGAACAAGTGAAGGTGGGGATCCAGCCGAGCGAGCGCTCCCATGCGAGCTCGAGCGAAGCGAGCTCGCGCGCTGTCCCGTTGATCGAGATCGTCGGGCGGAGCAGCGGTGTCCCCCTCCCTTCGAGAAAGTCCGCTGATCCCGCGAACTCGAGTGCCGCACGCGCGCCGCGATGCAGAACGCCGAGTGCGTAGAGCGAGCCGTCGGCCGGATGGATGCACGGCAGCGAGAGCCAGTGGTTGCCCGTGAGCTGCCATGGCATCGCGGGGATCGGTATCCGTTTCACATCCGCCGTCGTAGTGGGGAGCGCGCGTGCGCCGCAGGAGAGCCGGCAGCGCCCTCAAACATCATCCTCCGACTCCCTACTGGCAATGCGCGCGATCCAGCATCGTTCAGGAGCGCGCGAATCGGTTGACATACGATCGCGTGCGATGACAGTCTCCAGCGGCCCGCGCGCAGTGCGCGAGGCCATCGCTCGCGCCCCTTTCCTGCCTTCCGTGCATCTCGATTCCCCGCGCACGCACGCACGTCACGCAATTCTCGGATTTGCGCTCGCGCTCCTGCCCATCGCGAGTGCGAGCGCCCAGACGGTGCTCGGCTACGGCGAAGACGCGACGGCGGCACCGATCGGCGCCATTCGCATTCGCCTCTCCAACGACTGGCATCGCTCGCGCTCGTTCGGCAATTTCAACGATACGACCTACGACTCCGACCGCCAGTATCGCGCCTCGACGATCGGCCTCGAGTTGGGTGTGCTGAAGCGCCTCTCGCTCGGCGTCACCGTTCCGTGGGTGACGACGAAGGCGCTGACCTTTCAGTCATCGCCGCATGTGCACGACACGTTGAACGTCATCGCTCTCGATACGCTGTACGACACCAGCCACAACGGCTGGGGAAATATCGAGGCGCTCGCCAAGGTCGTGTGGCTGGGCGAGCCGGGGCAGCAGGCGCGACTCGAGCCACGCGATGGCGTGCACGTGCGAAGCGCGGTGGCTGGCGGTGCGTACTTCGGCACGGGCAGTCGCATCGACCCCAGGGACCCGTTCGCCATAGGAACGAGCGATCGTTCCCGCTCCCTCGTGCTCGAATCCCTGACCGACGTCACGGTCGGCCCACACTTCTTCGGATCAATCGTCGGGCGCTATCAGAAGCCCATGTCGGACAACGTCCTCGTCGCCATCAAGCTCTCGGATAATCCGCTGGGCGAATACACCGAGCCGTTTACAGCGGCGCGTAGACTGGGAACGAAATACGAGGTGGAGATCACACCGCGCTATCAATTCGGCAGGAATTTCACCGTTGGCGCGCAGTATCACTACCGCCATAGTGGCGAAGACCGCTATTCGGGGCAGACGACGTACATCGATGGCGACGGCAACGAGCAGACGGTCGATGCGTCAATGCTGAATTCCTTTGCTCCCAGGACCGAGAAGCGAATCGGATTCGGGGCCGTGTATTCATCTGTCGACGGATACACACGCAACCGCTCGCGCATTCCCGCCGAGGTCTCCTTTCAGTACTCGAAGGTGGTCTCGCTCTCGGGCGGCTACCCGAAGGAGTCGCAGGTGACATTCGCCGTGCGACTCTTCCATCGGCTCTGGGGATCGGAGTTTGCGCCGCCGGCCGCCGCCGCGACGCAGCCCACACTCGAGCCGGATGCGACGCCGCCCGCGCCGGCACCCGCGCCGCAGGATTCCACGCCACCGGCTCCGGCGCCGCCGAAGTCTTCGTAGCAACAGAAGCATCATCTACTGTGGAAAGCGTTACTCGCCGCTATCGCTTCTTCGCGAACTTTCGCGCGCTTTTTGGCGCCGGATCGACGCTCTCGATCTCGTGCGCCGCCGCGCTGAGCAGCTCGCGCGCGTGCGCAAGGCTCAACTCGCTCTCGGGATCGCCGCCGAGCAGGCGCGCGACCTCGACGATGCGCTCGTTGCCCTCGACGACACGCGTGTCGGCCGAGGTGATACCGCCGCGCGCACCCTTCTCGACGACGATGTGGTGGTGCGCGCGCGCGGCGATTTGCGGGAGGTGCGTGATCGCGAGCACCTGATGATGCTTCGCGACGCGGCGCATCGTGTCGCCCACCTGCAGCCCGATCTTTCCTCCGATACCTGCATCGACTTCATCGAAGACCAGCGTCGGCACGCGATCGAGACGCGCGAGGATCGTCTTGAGCGCGAGCATCACGCGCGAGAGCTCGCCGCCCGAAGCCACGCGCGCAAGCGGCCGCGACTCGTGTCCGCGATTGAGCGCGACGCGGAGCTCGATGTCCTCCGCGCCCACTGCCCCGATCTCGGCGCGCGTGCGCATGTTCACATCGAGCCGGCCATCGGGCATGCCGAGCTCGGGAAGCACAGCGTCGACCTCGGTCGCGAGCCGCGCTGCAGCATCCCGGCGCAGCGCCGTGAGCTCGGCCGCCGCAGACGCGAGCGCCTGCTGTGCGTTCCCATGACGCTGCTCGAGCTGCCGAAGATCCAGCGACCCGCTGTCGACCAGATCGAGCTCCGAGCGCGCCACGCGAAGCGTCTCGCTCACCGCATCGAGTGACGGTCCGTACTTCTTCGTGAGCCGATAGATCAGATCGCGCCGGCGCTGCACCTCGGCCAGCCGCGATGGATCGAGATCGACCGCGCGCTCGTACTCATCGAGCTCGCGCGCGAGCTCCTGGAGCGAATAGAAGGCGCCGTCGTACAGCTCCTGCAGCCGCGTCAACGAGGCGTCGATGCGCTGAATCGAGGCCAGCGAACGCTGCATCTGCGCGAGACTCTCGAGCACGGCACCCTCCTCGCCCTCGAGTATCCCCGCGAGGCCGGCGGCCAGCGACTTGAGCTCCTCCGCGTGCTCGAGCCTCCGCGCCTCCTCTTCGAGTGTGACATCTTCGCCCGGCTTGATATGCGCCTCGTCGATCTCCGAGACGAGATGCCGCAGATAGTCGGCGCGCCGCTCGGCATCGGCCTTTCGCGCAATGAGCGATTGCACCTCGCGGGCGATCGCCAGCACATCCTCGTGCGCCGCACGGACCCGCGCGGCGACCGCGGTTGCCGAGCCGAAGGCGTCGAGGATCGCGCGCTGCGACTCCTCGTCGAGCAGCGTCTGCGCTTCGTGCTGTCCGTGCAGGCTCACGAGCGCGCGGCCGACCTCGGCCAGCACCGCCGCCGTCGTCGTCGCGCTGTTGATCCACGCGCGCGTGCGTCCGCTCGAGACGATCTCGCGTCGCAAGACGATGGTGGTCGGATCATCGACATCGACGCCGCGCGCGTCGAGCAACGCGACAAGCTCCCCATCGCCCGACGCATCGAAGATTCCTTCGACAGACGCCTTCTCCGAGCCCGTGCGAATCAGGTCCGCCGTGCCGCGCTCGCCGAGGAGAAATCCGAGCGCGCCGACGATGATCGACTTTCCAGCGCCCGTCTCGCCCGTGAGCACGTTGAAGCCCGGCGCGAGCGGGAGCGTGAGCGCATCAATGATCGCGAAGTTCCTGATGCGGAGCTCAGTGAGCACCTGTCTCCTCGTCGCGCTCGCGGAGTCCCCCCCACCCCAGCTTGCGCCGCATGCGAGAGAAGAACGTGCCGTCACGAAAGGTCACGACCAGCACGGGCTTGTCCGCACGTCGCACAGTGAGCGTATCGCCCGGCATGAAGCTGCCGCCGACCTGGCCGTCGATCGTCACCAAAAGCTCGTCCGGGCCATCATCTACCTGCACTGTTACCTCTGCGTGCGGCGGCAGCACCACCGGGCGAATCGCCAAGGTGTGCGGCGAGATCGGCGTGAGGATCAGCGACTCGACCGTGGGCACGACGATCGGTCCGCCGGCCGAGAGACTATAGCCGGTGGAGCCCGTCGGCGACGAGATGATGATCCCGTCCGCAGCGTACGCGCTCATGAGCTCACCGTTCACCGAGGCGCGCATGGTGAACACGCGCGCGAAGCCGCCCTTGTGCAGCACGACATCGTTGAGCGCGCGCCACCTCGGCTCAGCGTGGCGCGTCGTCCACGCCTCCAGCGTCATCCGCTTCTGCACGAGATAGTCGCCTGCGGCGAGCCGTTGCAGCGCGAGCTCCATATCCTCGCGCGCGCACGCGGTGAGGAAGCCGAGCCGGCCGAGGTTCACACCGAGCACGGGGATCTGTCGCCCAGCGACCAGCCGCGCGCCGCGGAGCATGGTGCCGTCGCCGCCGAGCGTGAGGAGCGCGTCGATGTGCGACGGGTCACTCAGCATCTCGGACTTGCTCACCAGAGCGTGCAGCTCCTCCTCGAACACGGGTGTGATCGAGAGCGGCGGGGCGAACGCGATCAGCCGTTCGAGAACGGCCGGAAGACCATCGTAACTCAGATTCCCGATGACCCCGAGGCGGATCACCCGGCGACCGCTTCCGTCTCGAGCAGCGCGCGCACGCGGCGCGCGATTCCCGGCGCATCGAGTCCGGTGCTCGCGAGCTGCACCTTGCGCGGCGCCTGCTCGATGTAGCGATCCGGGACGCCGTGCACGCCCACGCGAACCGACGGATCGATCTGCCCGATCACCGTCGACATGTACGCGCCAAAGCCATTGACCATCGTTCCCTCCTCGACGACGAGCACGTGCGGATGCTGACCGACGACGGCGGTGAGCGTGATCTCGTCGAACGGCTTTATGAAGCGGCAGTTCACAACGGTGAGGTCGAGCCCGTCGGCCGCGAGCTCCTCGGCGGCCTGCAGCGCGGGAAGAACCATCGTGCCCACTGCGAGGATGGCGACGTCGCGTCCCTGGCGGAGCACTTCCCACGTGCCGAACGGCACCGCGGGAATGTCCGTCGCCGCAACGGGGACGTCGGGTGACACATCACGCGGATAGCGGAGGCAGAGCGGGCCCTTGTCGTGCGCGAGGCCAGCGCGCACGAGCGCGAGCATCTCGGTGCCATTCTTCGGCGCCGTCACGACCATGCCGGGGACCGCGAGCATGTACGCGATGTCGTAGAGCCCCATGTGCGTGGGACCGTCCTCGCCCACGAGCCCCGCGCGATCCATACAGAAGACCACCGGAAGCTCCTGCAGCGCTACATCGTGGATGACGTTGTCGTACGCGCGCTGGAGAAAGGTCGAGTAGATCGCGACGACCGGCTTGATCTCGCGCGTCGCGAGCCCCGCGGCGAACGTCACCGCGTGTCCCTCGGCGATGCCGACATCGAAGAAACGATCGGGGATTGCGGCCGCGAAGATGTTCGTCCCCGTGCCGGCAGGCATCGCCGCCGTGATCGCGACCACCGAGGTGTCCTGCGTCGCGAGCTCGGTGAGCCCCTTTCCGAACACCGCCGTGTACGCGGGATTCGCGGCGGCCGCCGCCTTCTTCTGCTTGCCGGTGGATGGATCGTGTCCTGCGGGGAGCGCATGCCACTTCTCGTGGTGCTCGCCGGCCGGAAAGCCCTTGCCCTTCTTCGTGATCACGTGCACGAGCCGCGGCGTGCGCATCCCCTTCACCGCAGTGAAGGTGTCGACAAGGACATCGATGTCGTGTCCATCGATGGGGCCGAAGTAGCGGAAGCCGAGCTCCTCGAACAGTACGCCCGGCGTGAGGAATGTCTTGACGCTCTCCTCCCACTTCCGCATGACCTGGCCGAGCACCGAGAGCGGCCCGGGAAGCTCGTCGACGACACTTCCGATCTTGCTGCGCAGGCGATTGTAAATCGGATTGCGCTGGATCTGGCCGAGGTAGCGCGAGATCGCGCCGACGTTCGGCGCGATCGACATCTCGTTGTCGTTGAGGACGACGATGATGTCGCGGTCCGACGCGCCCGCATTGTTGAGCCCCTCGTACGAGAGCCCCGACGTGAGTGCGCCGTCGCCGAGCACGGCGAGTACGCGGAAGTCCTCGTGCTTCAGATCGCGCGCCGTCGCTACGCCGAGGGCAGCGGAGATCGCGGTGGCCGCGTGTCCCGCGCCGAAGACATCGTACTCGCTCTCGTCGCGCTTGAGGAAGCCCGAGATGCCGTTCTCCTGACGCAGCGTCTCGAACTGGTCGCGCCTGCCCGTGAGCATCTTGTGCGGATAGGCCTGATGCCCGACGTCCCACACCAGCTGATCGCGCGGTGTGTCGAAGACGTGATGAAGCGCCACCGTCAGCTCCACGACGCCGAGTCCGGCGCCGATGTGCCCGCCCGTGCGCGAGCAGGAATCGATGAGCGACGCGCGTACCTCCTCGCTCACGGCGCGGAGCTCGTCGCGGGTCAGCGATTTCAGGTCGGCGGGAAAGTTCACTCGCGGAGCAGACATCAGCGGTTGGTCAGGGTATGGAGGTCAGCTCGTGCGCGCGATGGCGTAGCGCGCGAGCATTTCCAACGAAGCCGTTCGAAGCCCCGCGCGTTCCAGTGCCGCGCATGCATCATCCACCAGCGACCGAGCGCGCTCGATCGCACGCTCGACACCGAGGAGCATCGGGTAGGTGCTCTTCCGAAGCTGGACATCGCGGCCGGCCGTCTTGCCGAGAGCAGCGGTGGTCGATGTCGCGTCGAGCACGTCGTCCGCGATCTGGAAGGCGAGGCCGATCGCGTCGCCGTATGCCGTGAGCGCGTCGAGGCCGGCCTCGCTCGCGCCGGCGGCGATACCGCCGATGCGCGCGGATGCGCTGATCAGAGCGCCGGTCTTGGCGCTGTGAATGCGCTCGAGCTGATCGATCGACAGCGAGCTTCCCTCCCCCTCCAGATCGAGCAGCTGACCGCCCACCATTCCTCCTCCGCCGGATGCGCGCATCAACTCTCGTACAATGGCGGCTTGGGAAGGGTTAGACAACCCGAGATGCGCACCGGCGTCGCACGCGGCGCGAACGGCGAGGGGAACCATGACGACCCCCGCGGCCGTGGCAATCGTGACACCGTGCACGCGATGCGTCGTCGGACGTCCTCGCCGCATGTCGTCGTCGTCCATGCACGGAAGATCGTCGTGTACGAGCGAGTACGCGTGAACGACCTCGATGCACGATGCGAGCGCGCTCGCATCGTGCTGGCCGCCGCACGCGCGGTACGCCGCGAGCATGAGAATCGGGCGCAGTCGCTTTCCCTGTCCGAGAATGCTGTAGCGAATCGCCTCGGCCACCGGAGCGGGGAGGGCGCCGAGCGCGGGCCCGGCGCAGAGTCGCTCGAGCTCGCGATCGATGCTCGCGCGGTCGGTAGCGAGGTCCATGGTGTCGCAGCCGACGATGACCCCGTCGACGGGCGAGTTACCGTCGACGGTGCCTCCGTCGACGGATTGCTCGGATTCGGAGCTAGCTCTCGAAATCGGCAAGTGTGAATCCGCCGTCGGTGTCCTCGATCAGCTTTCGCACACGCGCCTCGGCCTGCATCAGCGCCGCGGACGCCGTGCGCAGGCGCTCGATCCCCTCCTCGAAGAGCCGCAGGGCGTCGTCGAGCGGAATCTCGGAGCGTTCGAGCTCGCCCACGATATTCTCGATGCGCGCGAGATCGGTTTCGTAGCTCATCGCTCGTCCTCCACATTCACCGTCCGCGCCGTGGCATGCACGACGCCGTCGCGAAGAAGAAGATCGAAGTCGCGCTCCGGCGCAAAGTCAGCGGCGCTGCCGAGCGTGGTGCCGGACGCATCGCGCGCGACGGAGTAGCCGCGCGAGAGGACGGCGAGCGGGCTCAGGGCATGCAGCCGCCCGGCCACGTTACTCATCCGCGCGCTGCGCCGTTCGGCGCCGCGCGTGATGCCGACGATGAGATCGCGTGAGGCGCGCTCGACGCGATCGCGGCGCTTGTCGACTTGACGCACGAGCGCCTCGCGCAGCGCGATCAGCATCGCCGCCGCCTCGGCGCGCGCTTCAACGAGCACAGGCACCGCGGCTTCAGCGGCGGCGGAGGGCGTGGCCGCGCGATGATCGGCGACGAGATCGCAGAGGGTGACGTCCACCTCGTGGCCGACGGCGGAGATTGTCGGGATGATACAGGAGGCAAGCGCGCGCGCGACCGCCTCCGAGTTGAACGCCCATAGATCCTCGCGCGCGCCGCCTCCGCGACCGATGATCAGGACGTCGACGTCGCCCCAGCGGTTGACGCACTCGATCGCGCGCGCGAGATCGGCGGGGGCGCCATCGCCCTGCACCTTCGCGGGCACGAGGACGATCTCCACGGTCGGGCAACGGCGGCGCATGATCGCAATGATGTCGCGGAGCGCGGCCCCGTCCGGGCTCGTGATGACTGCAACGCGGCGCGGAAGCCTGGGGAGTGCGCGCTTCCGTGCGATTTCGAGGAGGCCGTCCGTACGCAGCCGCTCGGTCGCCTCGTGGAGCGCCTTCCGCCAGAGGCCATCGCCGACCGCATCGATCGCGGTGATCGTGCATTGCAGGGAGCCCTGCGCCGGATAGACGGTGGGTCGGGCGAGGGCGACGACCTGCATGCCATCTTCGGGGAGCGCCGGCACGCCGCCCTGATCGCGCAGCCACATCACGCACTTGATCTGCGCGGTCGCGCCGCGGAGAGAGAAGTACCAGTGGCCACCCTTGGGTCTCTTGAAGTCCGAGATCTCGCCGCGGATCCACATCCTCGGAAATGCACCTTCGACGACGAGCTTCGCCTGTTGCGTCAGCAGCTCCACCGAGATCGCGCTTTCGGGCGTCGCGCCTGGGATCTGAATCGCCGCCGCGACCGCGGCGACGGCGCGGCTCTCGTACTGCCGCGGCGATTCCGCCAATGGAAAGAGCTGCGGCTCTATCAGCTCCACGCTGGGAGCGTGCCGTCGCGACCCGCGCTTCATTTCGCCGCGCCCTGCTTCGCTGCGCTCTGCTCGGCCGCACGGATCGTGTTCTTGAGCAGCATGGCGATCGTCATCGGGCCGACGCCTCCGGGCACCGGTGTGATCTTCGACGCCCGCTCGCGCGCGCTCGCGAAGTCCACGTCGCCGACGAGACGGAAGCCGCTCTTCGTGGTCGCATCCGCGATGCGATTGATGCCGACGTCGATCACGACCGCGCCCTCCTTCACCATGTCGCCGGTGACCATCTTCGGCTTCCCCGCAGCCACGATCAGGATGTCGGCGCGCAGCGTGTGCTCCTTCAGATTCTGCGTCGCGCTGTGGCACACCGTGACCGTTGCATTCGCATTCGGGCCGCTCTGCACCATGAGCGCCATCATCGGCTTGCCAACGATGTTGCTGCGCCCAACGATCACGCACTCCTTCCCTTTCGTGACGGTGCCGGAGCGCGCGAGCATCTCCTGCACGCCGGCTGGGGTGCACGGCACGAAGCCGTCGGTATCGCCGATGAGATTCTTCCCGACGTTCACCGGATGGAAGCCGTCGACATCCTTCCCGGGGACGATCGTGCGGATGACGATGTCGGCGTCGAGATGTTTGGGGAGCGGCATCTGCACGAGGATGCCGTGAATTGCCGGATCTTCATTGAGGTGCTTCACCTGCGCCAGCAGCTCCTCCTGTGTGGTCGTGGCCGGCATGTTGATCGTGACGCTGTGCATTCCGGCTTCATCGCACGCGCGTCCTTTGTTGCGCACGTAGACCTCGCTCGCAGGATCCTCGCCCACGAGCACCACGGCGAGCCCGGGCTTGATGCCGCGCGCGACGAGCTTCGCGACCTCGAGCGTTGCTTCCTCGCGAATGCTCTTCGCGATCGCGTTTCCGTCGATCAGCTCAGCGGGCAAAGTCCACCGCCCGCTGCTCGCGAATGACCACGATCTTGATCTGCCCGGGGTACTGCAGCTCGGTTTCGATGCGGCGCGCGATTTCCTCGGAGAGCGCCGCCATGCGGAAGTCGTCCACGTCATCCGGATTCACGATCACCCTGATCTCTCTCCCCGCTTGAATGGCGAACACCTTGTCCACACCCGTGTAGCTCGCCGCGATCCGTTCGAGCCCTTCCAGCCGCTTCACGTACGTCTCGAACGCTTCGCGACGCGCCCCCGGGCGAGAGCCGGAGATCGCGTCGGCGGCCTGCACCAGCACTGATACCTCGCTCTCGTGCGGAACGTCGTCGTGGTGCGCGGCGATGCAGTTGATGATGAGGGGATGCTCGCCGTAGCGCGTGGCGACCTCTACCCCGAGCTGGACGTGCGTACCCTCGTGCTCGTGCGTGAGCACCTTGCCGATGTCGTGGAGCAGTGCGCCGCGCTTCGCCATCACGACGTCGAGGCCGAGCTCCGCTGCCATGATCCCGGCGAGGTGCGCGACCTCCTTCGAGTGCTGAAGGATGTTCTGGCCGTAGCTCGTGCGATACTGCATGCGTCCGATGAGACGAATGAGCTCGACGTTGAGCCCGTGCGCGCCGACCTCGTAGGCGGCCTGCTCGCCCATGTCCTGGATGGCGGCGTCGACTTCCTTCTTCGACTTCTCGACCACTTCCTCGATCCGCCCCGGATGGATGCGACCGTCGGCGACGAGCTTCGAGAGGGCGACGCGCGCGACTTCGCGCCTCACGGGATCGAAGCACGAGACGACTACCGTGTCGGGGGTATCGTCGATGATGACGTCCACGCCCGTCGCGAGCTCGAAGGCGCGAATGTTTCGACCTTCACGCCCGATGATGCGCCCCTTCATCTCGTCGTTCGGGAGCGAGACGGACGAGACGCTGATCTCCGACGTGTGCTCGGACGCGATCCGCTGCACGGCGAGGGCGACGATCTTCTTCGCCTCGCGATCGGCGTTTCGCTTGGCGCTCTCGCGGATCTCGCGCAGCTGATTCGCCGCATCGGCGTGTGCCTCTTCGGCGAGGCGGCTGATCATCTCGGCCTTGGCGTCGTGGGCGGACATCCCGGCGAGCTGCTCCAGTCGCCGGCGCCCCTCGGCGCTCAGCTTCTCGAGCTCGCTCTCGCGATCGACGACCGCGCCCTCGCGCCGCGTGATGTCGGTCACGCGCCGGCCGACTTCCTTCTCGCGCTGGTCGAGGATGTCGATCTTGCGGTCAAGGTTGGTGTCGCGTTCCTGGACACGGCGCTCGCCGCGCTCGATCTCGTCGCGTCGCTTCTGGGCTTCGGCTTCCCAGCTCTCGCGAAGCTTGATCGTCTCCTCCTTTCCGGCGACGACCGCCGCTTTCCGCAGTGCTTCGGATTCGCGCGCGGCGTCGTCAATGATCCGCTTCGCCGTTTCCTCGGCCGTTGCCTTCGCGGCAACCTGGGCTGCAAGCTCGGTGCGCTTGCCGGCGGAGCTGCCTACAAAAAAAGACACCGCGCCGGCAATGATGATGCCTAAAGCCAGCGCGGCGTAGATGATGATTTGGTTCATATGTATCTATGGCTCCACACGACGGTGACGTCGCGAACTCCGGGGAAACACCGCCACGCGCGCAAAGTCAGCGCGAAGGCCACTGCCAACCGATCAACCATCAGGTACGGGTAAAACGAGGCGGTCAAACAGCGTGAGGCGAACGAAGCTAACCGCAACGATAGCTTGACTCTACGCGTTGCGGAGAAGCTTCCTAGAAATTAGGTGAATGGCGCGAAAAAGGCCAGACCCAGCGGTGCGGGGTCCAGCTGGAACGGACAAACACCGACGACCGCCGTCGTTAGCCGCCGCGTTTCCCCGGCGGCAGCAGGCGCCGGATCTCGCTCGAAATGGCGTGCATGCGGTCGCCCAGCTCTTCACGTCCGTCGCGGGACTTGAAGAGCTCGTCGGTGATCTGGAGCGCCGCGAGGATCGCAGCCTTGTGCGACTCGACCGTCGCGCCGGCGTTCATGACACCGCGGATCACCTCGTCGACGTACTTGGCGACCGCCCGCGTGTGCTCGGCGGGCTCATCGCTTCGGATCGTGTACTCCTCGCCGACGATCGTCACCTTGACCGAAGATTTGCGGCTCATCGGTGCGCCTCCGTTTCCTGCTGCTGCCGGAGGAAGCGGAGCTTCTCGAGGAGCTGCTTGGTTCGGACACGGGCCGCCTCGAGCCGCTCGCGAAGCTCGCGATTTTCCTTCTCGAGTCCGGCGCCTCCGGCCTTTCCGCCGGTGGCGGCTTGCACGGTCTTGAGCTTCGCCTCAGCCTCCTGTGCACGGCGGCGCCAGCCAGCCATCTCGTCTGCGAGCGCCTGGATCAGGTGTTCGAGCTCCTGGAACGCGACCAGATCAGGTCGTTCGCTGTCTGACACCGAGCTCTCCCTCCAGGGTTTTCAGAACCTTGTCGCGGCGGCCGGCCACTTCCTTGTCACGTAGAGTGCGTTCGGGGTGACGGAAGGTCAATCGCCAGGCGGCGCTCCGGTAGCCGTCGCCGATGCCGGCGCCGCGATATTCGCTGAGCAAAGTCAGCGATTCGAGCAGCTCTCCGCTCGCGTCCCGGATGACGCTCTCGACGCGCGACGCCGCCAGATCGTTCGGCACGAGCAGCGCGACGTCGACGAAGGTGGATGGCGTCGACGGGAACGGGCGGAACTTCAACGGAGAATTCGCCGCGCCGAGCTCCGCATGTTCGAACTTCGACTGACCCGGAGGCGCGACGGGCGTCGACGACACGTGGACGAGCGTGAGCTCGACGCCGAATGCCGCGGGCGCCCACACCGGCGCATCGAGCGCGAGCCCACGCACGACGCCGCGCGCCTCGCCGAAGATCGCGATTTCCCAGAGCGCGCCGTCGGGAGCGTCGCGCAACTCGACTTGCGATGCGCCTCCAACCGAAGTGGCGATCAGCTCCGCGAGCCCCTTCGCATCCCACTCGTCGAAGTCCGGCGCATCCGCGTCGGTCCAGTGCGGCGGGTGTCGATGTCCCATCACGATTGCCGCGACGCGCATCTCCTCGCGCGGGAGCCCTTGGACCGACGGCGCGAAGACGCTGCCGATCTCGAAGAGGCGCACGTCGCGATGGCGCTGCGCGAGGTTGTGCTCCGCGCGCTTGCCGAGCGTCTCGAGGAGATCGCGGCGGAGATAGCCTTCGTCTTCCGCCATTGGGTTCGCGAGCTTGACGTGCGAGTCGTCGCCGCCGCGCACGAACGGCATCGAGAGCGCCTCGAGCAGCCCCGCAGCGACGCATGTCTCGCGCACGCGTCGCGTGAGGACGGCGAGCGGCGAATCGGGGACGGTGCCGCGGCGGAAGGGGCGCAGCTCGTTCGAGAACGAGTCGTAGCCGCGCAGGCGCGCGATCTCCTCGACGAGATCGACGGACTGCGTGACATCGGGGCGCCACGCGGGGACGGCTACCGAGGCTCTCGCATTCGCGAAGGCGCCCACGGTGAAGCCGACCGGAGCGAGCAGCTTCGCGATCTCGGGCTCGGCGACGGGCTCACCGAGCAGCTTGGCAACACGGGCGCTGTCGATGTTGATCGTGAGAGCGTGGCGCGGCTGCGGGTAGAGATCGACCGGCGCGCCCTCGATGCTCCCGCCGGCGACGGCTATCAGCAGCTGCGCCGCGCGCTCGAGCGCACGTGGAACGCCGTCGATATCGATGCCGCGCTCGAAGCGGTAGCTCGCGTCCGTGGAAAGATTGAGTGTGCGGCGCGTGCGGCGGATGCTCGCGGGATCGAAGTACGCGACTTCGAGGAATATTTCCGTGGTAGCGTCGCTGACTTCGCTCGTGCTGCCGCCCATCACGCCCGCGACTCCCTGCGCGCGATCAGCGTCTGCGATCACGGTCATGGAGGGATCGAGCTTGCGGTCGACGCCATCGAGCGTGCGCAGCGTCTCGCCCGCGCGCGCGCGCCGCGCGACGATCGCGGCGCCGGCGAGGAGCGACGCGTCGTACGCATGCATCGGCTGACCGACTTCGTGGAGCATGTAGTTCGTCGCGTCGACCACGTTGTTGATCGAGCGGCTCCCGACCGCGGCGAGTCGCTCGACGAGCCACGCGGGGCTCGGCCCGACCTTCACGCCGCCGATGAAGATGCCGGCGATGCGCGGGCATCCCTCGGGATCCTCGAGTGTGACGCGCACCTTTCCCGCGGTTCCCTCGCGATCCGCGCGCGCGGCAACGGGAACCGTGGCGTTCGCACCATCCAGTGCGGGGAGCGCGGCCGCGCCGCCCGTTGCCGCCGCGATCTCGCGCGCGAGACCGAGGTGCGACAGCAGATCGGGGCGATTGGGCGTGACGTCGACGACGATGCGCGTGTCGCCGACCGGCATCGCGTCGAGGAACGGCGTGCCGGGTGGAAGACTCGTCTCGAGCTCGAGGATGCCATCATGTTCCTGCCCAAGTCCGAGCTCGCGCGCGGAGCAGAGCATGCCGTTCGATGTCGCGCCGCGAATCTTTCGCTTTTCGAGCTTGAGACCACCGGGCAGGATGGTACCAGCCGCCGCGAACGGATACTTCGCGCCGACCTTCACGTTCGGCGCGCCGCACACGACGTCGAGCAGATCGCCCTTCCCTGCGTCGACCTTCGTCACCCAGAGATGATCGGAGTCGGGGTGCGCGCCGGCCTCGACCACCTGCCCAACGACGACGTTCGCGAGATCGGCGCGCAGGTGCACGAGCTCATCGACGGGGCAGCAGCGCGCGGTGATGAGATCGCGCAACTGCTCCGGCGTATACTCGAACGGGACGATCGCCTTGAGCCACTCGTACGATGCGTTCACCGCGCGAACTGTTCGAGGAAGGCGATATCCGAGTCGTACTGGATGCGAATATCGGGAATGCCGAACCGCTGCAGCGCCATGCGCGCAGGCCCCATGCCGAATGCCCACCCGGAATATTTCTGTGAGTCGACACCGGCCGACTCGAGCACCGCGGGATGCATCATGCCGCAGCCGAGGATCTCGACCCATCCGGTCTGCTTGCACGTCGCGCAGCCCGCGCCGTTGCAAATGCGGCAGGCCACATCCATCTCGGCCGACGGCTCCGTGAATGGAAAGAAGCTGGGGCGGAAGCGCGTCTTCGTCTCGCCGAAGAATCGATTCGCGAAGTTCGCGAGCGTGGCCTTGAGATCGACGAAGGAGATTTCCTCATCCACGGCCATCCCCTCGATCTGCGCGAACATCGGCGCATGCGACGCGTCGAAGAAGTCGCGGCGGAAGACGTTTCCGGGCGCGATGATGCGGATCGGCGGCGGATACGACTGCAGCGTCCGGATCTGCACCGGCGAGGTGTGCGTGCGAAGGAGCCCGCCGCGCTCGAGGTAGAGCGTGTCGTGCATGTCCATCGCGGGATGATCGGGAGGGAAGTTGAGCGCGCCGAAGTTGTACCACTCGTGCTCGGCCTCGGGCCCCGTCGCGATCGTGAAGCCCAAGTCGCGGAAGATCCCCTCGATCTCCTCGAGCACGATCGTGACCGGATGCTTCGCGCCGCGCCACTGGCGCCGCGCGGGCATCGAGAGATCGAGCGCGACGGCGGCGGGCGCGGATGCGGCCATCGAGGCGC
>JACCWE010000015.1 GCA_013697785.1 Gemmatimonadaceae bacterium | reverse complement strand
GCTCTATGCATCTCGGGAAAATATTTCTACGTGATCCTGTCGGACCTCATGATGCCGGACATGACCGGCATGGACCTGTTCGACGAGCTCGTCCAGCGGCATCTAGACCTAAAACAAGCGATTGCCGAGGGGGTGCCGACTGGCGGCGTGAGGCAGCGACGCACGATGTGCGCGACGGGCGCAGTGGTGCCGCCGACCGGCGGTCGGAAGATTCGATCGAGTTGTGCGTCGTGGGAGGGCTTCTCTTTCGCGTGAAGGGGTTTGTCGTTTCGCGCGCCCGAGCTGGGCACCAGCGCGTCAGCTCGGGCCGAAGTCAGAGCGCGTCGAGGAGCCGGAAGAGGATCGGCAAGTCTGGACGCCACGCGAGCAGCCGATAGATTGTTCGTCGGCCACTGCGCACGATCTGAGCGGGGATCATGATGAAACGCTGGAGGAAGGTTCGGAAGTCCATCCGCACGATCGTCGCCCGCTCGGCCTCGTGTACTTCACGCGAACGAGGCGACACCGGGAGGAGCAAGCCGGACCATACCTTCAGCGTCCAAGCCAGAGACGCGATCACCATGTACGCCCAGTTCGCGTTGAGCGTGTTGACGGGAGCGTGGAGCGCGCGGACGCCGTTCTTGAGCTGCTCGATGAGGTTTTCCTGATTGCAGCGCGCGTTGGACTCCGCGACTACCTGCGCCTGGGTGAGCGTGCGGTCGTTGGTGACGTAGAAGAAGAAGCGGAAGTCCTCCGAGAGCGTGAGCTGACCGCGCTCTTCGACGATGTACTTTCGCAGGACGACGATGCGGTAGGACTTCTTGGCCTTGGACGGCTTGTGCTCGAACTCGGCGGTGTCCTCGGAGATCAGACGCTTGTTGAGGTATCCGCGCTCCTTGACGATTTCCTCCTTGATGCGGGGCTTCTTCGCTCGCGTCGAGGAGAAGACGCGACGGGCCTCGCGCACGAGCTCCTCGTAGTCGTTTGGGTGCACGTTTTCCGCGCGATCCACGAACGTCGGGTTGGCGTCGTAGCCGAGGACGAAGCGGACGCCGTCGTCGTCCCAGCGGTCGAGATGTGTGCTCATCGTGAAGTCGGTGTCGCCGCGCAGCAGCACATCGTCGAACCCGGCGCGCCGGCAGACCGTGATCGCTTCGTCAAGCACATGAGGCGCACCCTCGTGGGAGGGGCGGTTGCCGCTTCGGTTGACAATGAAGAGCGGCTCGCCCGTGTTGGCGAGCGACACGAGAAGAGGGTGGTATCCCCAGATACCCTTGAACGATATGTCCATACCCTCCTTGCATTCGCCCGTCGTGGGTACGATCGAACCGTCGGCGTCGACCCGCGCCGTGCCACGGGCCACTCCGCTGCGCTGCCACACGCCGATGCGCACCGTGTTGATGAGGTGCATGAACCGCCACACGCCGTCTTCGTCGAAGCGACGGACGAAGTCACCGGCCGTGGTGGGATCGGGGATGGCTCTCGCACCGAGCGCGTCCAGGAACGCCACGTCGTTGCGCCGAATCTCGATGTCCTGCAGAGCGGAGCCGCCGCAGAGCACGTTGAGCGCGATGTTGAGCACGTGATCCGAGTCCTGGTACGGCCGCGCCACCTTCAAGATGCCGAGGTGCTCGTCGAGCACACGCGCGAGTCCGACGCTCTCGACGAGCCGCATGATGGCGCCGACGCCCCCGCAGGGTATAGCGCGGCATCGCTCTGCGAATTCGTAAGCGATCCCGCTTGCGCGAAGCTCCGGCCTACCCGGCCGCATCGGCTCCGTGCCCCCGATCAAAGGCGCGAGCCGCTTCGTGATCTTCCGCTTCTCTCGGTCCAGCCTTCGACGTATGCTTCGCTTCACCTGAAAAGGTCTCCCGGGGTTTCGTGGTTGGTTTCGCAACCTCACGAACACACGGGATTTCAGATGGATTCCCGATCGCGATCAGGCGCGGCGCTTTTTCTGCACTGGATCAAGGACTAGGCCGACGCACCCCGCAAGGGAAGACGAATTTCAAAAACGCTCCACCGGACACGCCTGCCATTCCCAAACAGGTTCTCGTCGGATTCACCGCCGCCAACGGCTCGAACAAGAGCCGCCACCTGGTCACCAGCCTCGTCGTGTCGCGCCGCTAGGCTCTTCGAGCCGTGAGCACGGCAGCGTCACGGGAGGGACGACGCTTCGTAGTGCGTGAACCCGTAGTCGCC
>JACCWE010000169.1 GCA_013697785.1 Gemmatimonadaceae bacterium | reverse complement strand
GGGCGGACGCGTGACCAAAGGCGACATGCTCGCGGCTGCGAGCACGACGCCGAAGGCTCCGTCGCCCACACCCGCCGCAAAGGCGGCGACTCCGGCGACTGCACCAGCACCCGCGCCGGCGCCCGCGTCGCAGAACGGCCGCGAGACTCGCGAGCGCATGACGACTCGCCGGCGCCGCATCGCCGAGCATCTCCTCGAGTCGCAGCATGCAACGGCGCATCTGACGACGTTCAACGAAGTCGACATGTCCGCCGTCTCCGCGGTGCGCGACCGGCTGCGCGAGCGCATCGAGAAGGAGCACGGCGTCAAGCTCACGTACATGCCCTTTTTCGCGAAGGCCGCTGCGCTCGCGCTCAAGGCGTACCCCACGGTGAACGCGCAGATCGACGGCGATTCCGTGGTCTACAAGCACTACGTGAATCTCGGCGTCGCGGTCGCGGCCGAGAACGGGCTGGTGGTGCCGGTGGTGAAAGATGCGGACAGGATGTCGATGCTCGACTTCAGCCGCGCACTCACCGCGGTCGCGAAGCGGGCGCGTGATGGCGCACTCACGATGGATGATCTCACGGGCGGCAGCTTCACGATCACCAACGGCGGCGTCTTCGGCTCACTCGTGTCGACGCCGATACTAAACTATCCCCAGGTTGCGATCCTCGGGCTGCACAAGATTCAGGATCGCCCCGTCGCGATCGACAAGAAGGTCGAGATCCGGCCAATGATGTATCTCGCGCTTTCGTACGATCATCGGCTGGTCGACGGTCAGCAGGCGGTGCTCTTCCTCGTGCGGATCAAGGAGCTGATCGAGGATCCGGCGGCGATGCTCGTCGAGTGATCGCCCGCATCGTGTTGCCGTCATGACCGACAATCTCGAACCTGATGTGCTGATCATTGGCGGCGGCCCCGGTGGCTACGTGGCCGCGATTCGCGCCGCGCAGCTCGGGCTCAGCACCGTGTGCGTCGAGCGCGATGCCACCCTCGGCGGCACCTGCGTGAACGTCGGCTGCATTCCGAGCAAGGCGCTGCTGGAGTCGTCGCATCACTACGAGTTCGCGCGCGACCGCGCGTCTGCACATGGCGTGATGGTGGGCGACGTGAAGCTGGATCTCGGCGTGATGCAGAAGCGGAAGACGAACGTCGTGGCGCAGAACACGCGCGGGATCGAGTTTCTGTTCAGGAAGAACGGGATTGCGTGGGCGAAGGGGAGCGCGACGCTGCTCGCGGGGAATGTGGTCGAGGTGCGGGGGGCGCCCCCCGAAACCAATCTCGTCACGTACAAACCCAAGTCCGTCATCATTGCGACGGGCTCCGTACCCGTCGCGCTCCCCTTCCTCCCCTTCGACGAAGACCGCGTGCTCTCAAACACGGGCGCGCTCGCACTCCCCGACGTGCCCGAGCGATTGATCGTGATCGGCGGCGGCGTGATCGGAGTCGAGCTTGGTTCCGTGTGGCGCAGGCTCGGCTCCAAAGTCACGATCATCGAGCTGCTCCCGTCGATCCTTGCCGGCTACGACGCCGAGCTCGCGCGCGAGGCGGAGAAGACGTTCAGGAAGCAGGGGCTCGAGATCCGCACCGGCACGAAGGTCACCGGCGCGCGGCGCGAGGGCGATCGCATGCTCGTCGACGTCGAAAAGGATGGCGCAAAGGAGACGCTCGAGGCCGATCGCGTGCTCGTCTCCGTCGGCAGAAAGCCCTCGCTCTCCGGCATCGATGCGAACGCGCTCGGGCTCGCGCTCGGGCCGCGCGGGGAGATCGCCGTCGACGATCAGATGCGCACCAACCTCCCGGGCGTGTATGCGATCGGCGACGCCGTTGGCGGGCTGCTGCTCGCGCACAAGGCGGAGGACGAGGGGATCATCGCGGTCGAGGTGATCGCGGGCCAAAAGTCGCACATGCACTACAACGCGATCCCCGCGATCGTCTACACCACGCCGGAAGTCGCGGCCGTGGGGCTCACCGAGGAGGAGGTGAAGGAGAGCGGGCGCGCGTACAAGATCGGGAGCTTTCCCTACAGCGCAAACGCGCGCGCGCGAACGGCCGGTGATGCCACGGGCTTCGTGAAGCTCATCGCCGACGCGGAGACCGATCAGCTGCTCGGTGCACACATCATTGGGCCGTCGGCATCGGAGCTGCTCGCGGAACTCACGCTCACGCTGGAGTTCGGCGGCTCAAGCGAGGACATCGCGCTCACCGTCCATCCGCATCCCACGCTCAGCGAGACGACTCGCGAGGCGGCGCTCGCCGTGCTGGGACGCGCGATCCACTTCTAAGGCGCGCGTGACGTGAGCGGCTGGCGAGAGATCGTTCCCATATCGGGCGCGCTGCTGCCGCAGGCGGTTCTCCTTCTCGAGCGCGTGCTCTCCGGCACCCCGTATCTCGACGGCGCCGTCGAGGCACTTTCCTCGGCCGTGCAGTCACCGGGCGCGGACGGACGTGCAATGGGGACGATAGTGGATGAACATCTCGAGAGCGTGATCGTATTCGGATTTTTCGGTGGCGCCCATGGCGCAGGACGATTGAATCTCACGGTGATCGAGCCCGAGTCGCGCCGCGTACGCACGGGATGGCTGCTCGTGGAGGATGCGATCGATCAGCTGCGGCATCAGGGCGCGCGCTTCGTGCTGGCTGAGCTTCCTGATGATCCGCGCGCGCTCAGTGGCGCGCGCGAGTTTCTCGAATCGATGAGTTTTCGCGAGGAGAGCCGCGTCGAGAATTTCTATCGCGACGGCATCGCACTCTCGTTCATGCGCCGCGACCTCGGCGCTGACTAGCGGACGCACGAAGGGGGAGGAGCTCTCGCCCCTCCCCCTCCACTTCGTTCAGCCTAGAACTGGCTGCTGCGATCCCAGCGCGGCGGTGTCTTCGCCGGGCGGCTCGTCGGCACACCCATACGCGTGCTGTCGAGCGGCGACACGCTCATCGACGAGTCGGCGCGCGTACGCGTCGCGCGGCTCGTGTCGGAGATCGTCGTCTTCTTTTTCGTGACGACGCTTCCGTTCGCCGTATCGGCCTTCAGCGAATCGGTACGAATGCGCGTGGTCGAGTGCGTGGTATCCTGCACCGTACCTTGCGCGAGAGCTGCAGCCGGTGCGGCCATGATGGCGGCGGCGGCGATGATCTTCATGAACATGGTTGAATCCCCCTGCTGTACGGTTCATTCATCAGGTCAACTCCGCGCCGAAGAACGTGCACGAAGAACTCAGTGTGGGCACTTGCAATGCACGGACCCAAACGGGTGTATTCGAACGGGAATTTCGCCAAAAAAAAGCTGCCGGTCCCGTAGTGTGAGATCGGCAGCCGATGTTCTGTGACGCGAATTACCAAACGACTTTCCTTCGTACAGCAAGCGCGCTCAGCGCGGAGGCGTCGACGTCTGCTTCGTGCTCGGAACTCCCATGCGCGCGCTGTCGACCGGCGACACATTCATCGACGAGCTATCCGTCATGTGCCTGCGCGAGTGCCTGCTTGCGTGCATGGATGTGCTGTCGTTCACCTTCACCTTGGGCTTGTTCATCTTCCTCGATGACATATGCGTCGAATCCATGTGCGATTGCGTGTGACCCATCGCAGTGGTGTCCTGCGTCTGCGTCGTGCCTTGTGCGCGCGCCAGACACGGAATCATGGCAGCCGCCGTTATCGCGATGACCTTAAAAATCATGGAACCTCTGCTTCACGGATGAGATAGGCGATGTCGCCTTCGAGAGTCGTGCGCTACTTGCCAGTCTCGAGGGAACGCAAAGGTCGAACCGAACTGCAACCTTCATCGACGTTCCCCTACGCGCGCACAAAAAAAAGCTGCCGGCTTCGCGAGGAAGCCGGCAGCTGTGTGCAACTGGAGGTTACAGACTACCGTGCGTGCAGGACCGTCGCGCCGACAGCAACTCCGATCGCGAGGGCGCCAGCAGCCGCAGCGATCGCGACAGCAGGAGTCAGCGTGAAGGAGCGGTTGTACCACGGCTCGGCCACAGCCGGCGCGGCGGTGGGAAGCGCTTCCATGATCCGCTCGTAGAGATGCGCGGGCGTCGTCATCTGACGGCGGACCTGCACTTCACGATCGAGGCGCAGCCAGAAATCCACATCGCGCGACGCATCGCTCTGACGTACGGCGCTCTCGGAAAGCTCGCCGTCCAGCCAGGAATGGATCGCCGTGGGCGTCTGCTGCCCGGTGAGCGGAACTTCGCGATCGGTGATCGGACGGACCGGAGCGTCTCCCTTGGGAGCCGACGGATTCCGATACTCTCTGGGATCCAGGTTGTCTTGCATCACGCGTACTTTTCCTCAAGAAGAGCCTGGAGCGCCTCACGCGCGCGGTGGACGCGCATCTTAAGTGCTCCGACGGTGGTAGTCAGCAGATCGGCCATCTCTTCGTACGAACGACCTTCGACGTGCTTCATCACGAACGCTTCGCGTAGCGATGGAGCCAACTGCATGAGCGCCGTATCCAGATCACTCCGTAGTTCCGTGCGGTCGAGCTCTTCGTCCGGCGTCGAAAAGGAAGAGGGCTGATCGTCCTCCTCATAGCTCTGGTGCGTGCGGCGAATGTTCTTGAGCCAGTCCTTGCACCCGTTCGCCACGATCCGGAATATCCACGCATCGAACCGTCCGTGCACTTCCGCGAGATGCTGATACGCCTTGATGAACGAGGCCTGGAGAATATCCTCCGCCACATCAGGACTACCTGTCATCCCGAGCGCGTGTCGAAACAATGGATCGCTATAACGCCCGATCAGTAATCCGAACGCGTTACGATCCCCTTGTAGCACTCGCGCAATTACGTCGTGATCCGCTTCGAGCGGATCGATCGGTCGCGGCGCTGTCACCGTGGTCTTCACGACGCTAGTGTAACGCTTTGTGCGCCCTCTGGACAGCCCCGTGAAATCCGAAAGCGTTGGTGCAAGGCTCGCCATGCATGAGAGACGAATCGCGTTGCTGCGGGTAACGGTAAACTCACGTCACCTGAGCCGGACATGATAGAGTAGTTCACGAACCAAATCTCCCTGGTAAACTCGACCGGCGCGGTCGCTATCTGACCGATACCGGCGATAGGCGCGCGAGAAACGTTTTGCTGTTCCATTTTTTGCCGCTGAAGCGAGCACGTCCCTAAGGTCGCGCTCGCTCAACAGCCCTTCCGAATTGTAGCTAACCAGCGCGTGGCGCGCGCCTGTGGCCGCCAACAGCTCCGTCAATGCGCCCCCTGCCTTTCGCGCCGAGCACCAGTCGCTCTGCTGTCCGTCGCCCGCGACCAGACCGGTTTTTCCGCGCAGCACCGGCGTGCTGTCGAACCACCCGCGCGCGATCACTTCCGGTACATGATAGTAGCCGGAGTACTGGCGCGCGTTGTATGGTGGATCGATGTAGATCAGCTCGACCTCTCCGCTGCTTTCGGCGACAGCCGCCGCGTCCGCACGATGGGCAGTGGAGCCACGCGCTCCGCGCTGCGGAATCTCGGGCTTGAGCGTGAGTGCGCGCTTGGCGTTGGCCTGCCAGCGCTTGATGTACGCCGCATACACGCCGGCCGTATTCGCGACGCGATCCGCGCCCTCGATGAGCGACGCGAGCAGCACGTAGTACGCATCGTCCTGAATCAGCCCGGCCGACCACCACTCGTACAATCGACGCCTGATGGCATCGATGCGATCGGCGTTCTCCTGCGTGAAGTACATGCGTCCGCCCGCCGGCGCGAAGTGCGCGCCGATGAAGCCACGCTCCGCATCGATCCATCGAGCGAGATACTCGCTCATGGCGCCGAGCGCTCCCTTGCCGACAATACTCTTCCGAAACGCGGGCGAGCGAAGTGCACGCCGGAGCTCCGGATCGCCCGCGCGCAGCGCCGCAAAGCTCGGTGATCGCTGCGCCACGACGTACGCGCGCTGAAAGACGTACGAGTACGTCATCAAGTCGCTCGATGCGACGCGCCATCCCGCCATCTTGAGCGCGCGACCTACCGCCGCCGTCCCCGAGAATGCGTCGTGCGCGGTCTTCGGCGAGAGCTCGAGGCGCTCGATCGTACTCATCAGAAATGGAAGGAGCCGAGTTTTGTTGCCGATGTAGCGCATTGCTCAGCGCACCGGCGCGAAGGCGTTCCAGCCGTGCGCGCGGATCTCCATGCCGTGCTCGTCGAGCTTCGGCGGTGGCATCCGCACCGTTCCCGGCACACTCGGCGACACGCCCGTGGCGGCGGACGCATCGATGTCGCGCAGCGACTCGAGCACCGTGCGCACGACACCGCACGGAACGCCCGCGCGATCGAGCGCCGCGATCCACGTCGCAGCCGACCGCTCAGCGATGCGCGCGGTCATTGTCGCGATCACGCGTCCACGCTCGGCGATCCGGCCGGCGTTCGTCAGGAGGCGCGGATCGGCGCCGAGTGTGTGCAGGCCGAGCGCTCGTGCGCACGCGCCCCACTGCGCGTCGTTGCCAACGGCAATTACGAGTGCCCGATCGCTCGCTTCGAAGAGCTGATACGGCACGAGATTCGGATGACCGTTCCCCCAGCGCCGAGGCTCCTCGCCGGAGACGAGCGCGTTCTGGGCGACGTTCACGAGTGCGGCGCTCGCGCTCGCGGCGAGCGAGACGGTGACATGGCGTCCGCGCCCGGTGCGCCCGCGCGCGACGAGCGCCGCGAGGATCGCGATGCACGCGTCCTTGCCCGCAACGACATCGGCGAGTGCGACGCCGACTTTCATAGGCGCGCCGTTTTCATCGCCGGTGATCGCCATCCATCCCTGCTCCGCCTGCACGACGAAATCGTAGCCGGCGCGATCACTTTCGGGTCCGAAGCCGGTGATGGTGCACCAGACGAGCTGTGGATGCTCCGCCAGAAGCGCAGCTAAATCGAAGCCGTTTTTCGCGAGCATTCCGCGCTTGAAGTTGTCGACGACGACATCGGCGGACGCGATGAGGGAGCGGATGAGCTCGCGGTCGGATGGGTCACCGAGGTCGGCGGCGAGGCTTTTCTTGTTGCGGTTGACGCTGAGGTAATAGGCGCTTTCGCCTGCGGCGTCGAAGGGCGGACCCCAGCCGCGGGTATCGTCGCCCGAGCCGGGACGCTCGACCTTCACGACGTTGGCGCCAAGATCGCCGAGGAGCATGGTCGCGAGCGGGCCGGCCAGCACTCGACTCAAATCGAGCACGTTAACGCTTTTTAGCATTTATTGATGCGATAAGTACGCGATAGTGTCATGATTAGGGTGCCATAAGCGAGCACGAAATTGCCCATACTTCGGCCGGAAAGAGAGACTGCCTACCCCGTAGCATGACTCTCACGCCTTGCATAGCCGCTGTAAAATCATATACTTACCCTCCGAAATCACCTGGTGGTGCCATCCAACCACCGTACGACTCTTTACATATATAGAGTGTGGGCCCACCCGGCCCTCCAACATTCGCGCACTCGGAGTGCGACCCACCATGGCCGACAAGCCGCTGACCGCCGATACGACCGCCCCCGCCGATCCAGGGGCGCCTACCGCTCCGGTTACTCCGCGCCGACCACCGGGTCACCGCAGTACCGACGTGCGCGACACTGTCGCCGAGATGGCGGCTCGCGCGCAGGAAATCAGTCAGGAAGCGGGAAGCAAAGTTGCCGCAGCCATGAAAGACGTGATCGGCGCCGCCGCCGGTCTTGCCGGCTTCGCCATCGAGAGCGCGCGCGATCTCGTGCAGTACATGGTACGTCGCGGACAGATGACGCAGGAAGAGGCGGACAAGCTCATGCGCGAGGCCGAAGAAGCATACTCGAAGCGTCCGAAGCCGCCCGCTCCGAAAGTCGCCGATGTCCCGAAGGTCGTTGCAAAGGCAGCCGAGCTGCACACCGCGCCGTCACACGCTCCTCATGTGACGCATGCACCGCCTGTCGTGCACGCGGCACCCGCGAAGAAGGCCGCGCCTGCTCCCGCCGCGAAGAAGTCGGCGAAGCCCGTTGCCAAGCCCGCGAGCAAGTCGGTGAAGGCCGCGCCGAAGAAGGCGAGCAAGCCGGCGAGCGCCGCGTCGCGCTCGAAGCCCAAGACCGCCGCGAAGAAAAAGAAGTAGTGGAGGCGCTGCTCGCGGGGATCACCCGCGATGCGACGCGAGCCACTCCAGAAATTCGTGCACCGCCGCCGGGTCTCGCACCGTGACCTCGGCGGCGCTCTCGTCTTCGCCACTCTCGTCGACGCGAATCGTCACCGCTCGCGGCGCCCGTGCGCGCAGCGAACGAAACGCGTCCTCGTCCGTGCGATCGTCACCGACGAACACGATCGACGCGCCGTCGGCGAAGCCGTGCAGTCGCTCACCCATCAACACTACCGCAGTGCCTTTGTCGACGTGTGCGATCGGACGCACCTCGACGATCTCCTTCCCGTCGGTCATGCGCAGTCGAAGTCCAAGCGCCACGCGCTCGACTTCGGCGCGCAGCGGCGGCACTGCGTCGCGAGCGGCGAGACGGTAGTGCACCGAGAGCGTCCATCGCTTGTTCTCGAGCTTCGCGCCCTGCACCGCCGCGACGATCGGCTCGAGCTCGCGCGCGGCCTGCGCAATCGCCGCCGACTGGTCGGCGAGATCCGGATCCGTCTCCAGCTCCCCCTTCGGCGTCACTGTCTCGAAGCCGTGGTTGCCGACGGTCCACACACCGCCCACCCTCACGATGTCGCGCGCATCTTCGGCGCCGCGCCCCGAAACGAGGATGACGTGCACGTCCTTCGCCGCCACGAGCCGCTCGAGCACCGCACGCGTCTCCGGCGCGACACTCGCATCCTCCGGACGCGAGACGATCGGCGCCAGCGTTCCGTCGACATCGAGCATCACGATGAGGGGCGAGCCGTTCAGTCGTTCCTCGATTTCCGGTGTGAGCGCCGCGTTCGCATCGCTCATGCGACGCCGCTCTCGGGCTCGCGCTCCGCGATGATGTCCTGAGCCCGCGTCAGCACGGCCGCGAGCCAGTCGAAAATCGTGCGATCGTGCAGCTGCCGACGCATGCGATGCATGCGCACGCGGCGCTCTCCCTCGCTCATGTGCAACGCGCGCCGAATCCCCTCGACGAAGCCGTCGAGATTGAAAGGGTTGATGAGCACCGCGCCATCGATCTCCTCCGAGGCGCCCGCGAAGCGGCTGAGCACGAGCACTCCGCGCTCCTCTGTCTGACAGGCGATGAACTCTTTCGCGACGAGATTCATTCCGTCCTGCAGCGATGATATCAGGCACAGATCCGCGGCGCGATACGCGCCCGCGAGCATGTCGGCGCTCACGTTCTCGTGCACGAGCACGATCGGGTGCCACGTCTCCGTCTTGAAGCGCTCGTTGATCTCGATCACCGTTGCGAGCATCTCCTCCTCGAGCGCGCGATACGCGGGAAGCTCCGAGCGCGATGGCGTCGCGACGAGCAGGAAGGTGAATGTCTCGCGCATCTCCGGATGCCGCTCCCACAGCTCGCACAGCGCGCGCAGCCGCTCCGGAATTCCCTTCGTGTAGTCGACACGGTCGACGCCGAGTCCGAGTCGCTGGCCGTTGCTCGCGTAGCGTTTGCGCAGGCGCTCGACCAGTGCCGTGCTCTCCGGCGTGCTGGCCAGCTGCTCGTAGCGCTCGACGTCGATGCTGATCGGGAAAATTCCGACATCGATGCGCCGTCCATCATAGTGAACCGCGAGCGTGTCCGCGTCGATCTCCGCCTCCGGCACGAGCTCGGCGACGCAGCCGAGGAAGTTCAGAGCATACCGCTCGGTATGGAATTCGACGAGATCGTTGCCGAGTAGTCCGCGCAACAGCGCCTCATCGACGCCGGTGGGGAGGAGGCGCAGGATGTCCGCAGGAGGAAAGGGGATGTGCCAGAACTGGTGAATCAGCGCCGGCACCGCGAGCTCACGAAGCATCTCCGCCGCGAGCGCGAAGTGGTAGTCCTGGATCCAGACGATCGGCTTCTGCGGCGACCTGCGCACTTCATCCGCGACGGCGTGCGCGAACTTCGCGTTCACTTCCTGATACATGTTCCAGTAGTCGGTGCGGTACTCGAAGTGCTGCACGAGCATGTGGCAGAGCGGCCAGAGCGAGCGGTTGGAGAAGCCCATGTAATAGCCGTCGACTTCCGCATCCGTCAGGAACACGCGCCGCAGGGTGAAGCCATCCTCGCCCGGCGGTACACGAAGTCTTCCTTCGTGATCCGCCATCTCGGCGTCGGCCGATCCCGAGCCCCATGCGACCCACACGCCATCGGTGGCCTGCATCGTGGGATCGAGCGCGGTGACGAGACCACCGGGCGGACGGCGCACGTCGATCCCCATCTCACCGTGCCGATGCTCGTACGGCTCGCGGTTGGAGAGGAGAATCAGCGTTCGATTTGAGAACGAGCGAATGTCTGGCATATACGGCCTGAGGCGCAGGAGACGTGCCGGGTCGCCCGACTGTCGGGCTGGCGGCCGTCACCGCACGCGGTAGCTTTGGGCTCTTCTCCCTCCCACCGATGCGCGACTACAATATGCACAACTTCCGGCGCGTCGCACTTCTCACCCAAGTCCCCGGCACGTTGCGCGTGGGGATTGTCGCACCAGGGCGGGCGTCCGGGAAGAAGGCGTGTCGATGATTCCCCCCCCATGCCTCGATCGAAAGATCGTTCGAGAGCATTCGAGCTGAACCATGCGTGAGGTCGTCGCGCGAGCGCCGGTGCGGGTGGATTTCGGAGGCGGGTGGACGGATGTGCCGCCCTATACCTTCGAGCAGGGCGGGTGCGTCTGCAACCTCGCGATCGCGTCGTACGCGCGCGCGACGCTGCGCGCGCATGCGCACGGCGTCGAGGTGAGCGCGGATGGCGACGACTCGCTCGGCGATGCCGCGCTCCGTGTTGGGGCGCTCGAGAACGTGCGCCTCGAGCAGACGAGCGAGTTTCCTCGCGGCGCAGGGCTCGGCGGATCCTCGGCGGCTGGGGTGGCCGTTCAGGCCGCGATCGCCGCGTGGCGCGATGAGCGTCCGGGGAGGAGCGAGCTTGCGGAGCGGAGCCGAGCGCTCGAGGTGGACGAGCTCGGGATCGCGGGCGGCTTTCAGGATCACTACGCCGCAGCGTATGGCGGCGCGCTCGCGCTTTCGTTCGGCGCCGAGACGACGGCCACGAGAATTCCACTCTCCGATGCGCTCGTGAACACGCTCGAGCGACAGTGCATCATCGCGTACACGGGCGAGTCGCGCATCTCCGGCGCGACGATCACCGCCGTGCTCGACGGATACCGCGATCGCGTGCCGCACATCGTCTCGGCGCTCGCGAAGATGCGCGCGCTCGCGATGCAGATGATCGACGCGCTCACCCGCGAGGACGTCGACGCGCTGGGCGAGCTCGTGGGCGAGCACTGGGTGCTTCAGCGGTCTCTCCACGAGAAGATCACGACGCCGCCCATCGAGGCCGTGCTCGATGGCGCGCGCGCGCACGGGGCGCTCGGCGGGAAGGCGCTCGGCGCATCCGGCGGCGGATCCGTCGTGATCATCTCGCCCGTCGAGCGCGTCGACGAAGTGCGCGAACACGTTTCGACGATCGCTCGCCTCCTCCCATTCGTGGTGGATCGAGAGGGCGTCCATATCACCATTCGCGAGCGAGCAGAGAGCACCGCATGGCAGAGCTGACCACCGACCAGTACGACCGCCTCGAGCGCGCGGTCATCGACAGGAAGCGCATCAGTGTCTACCGGCGCGGGACGGAGTACATCGTGATCCCGAACCGGCTGCATCTGGTGGGCGGGCGCGAGCGCATCGAGGCCCTGCATCCGACGACGGGCGACCGCATGATCATCTATCTGGACGAGATCGAGTCGCTGCAGGTGATCAGCTAGATGGCCGGAGTCACCAACTGCCTCCTTGCCGTCTACGCCGACGAGTCGTGCCTGGGCAATGGACGCGAAGGGTCGAATCCCGGCGGCGCCGGCGGGTTGATCGAGCTCGCGCATCCGAAGAGCGGTGAGCTCGTGCGGCGCGACTTCTGGCTCTCCGAAAAGGCGACGACGAACAATCGAATGGCGCTCAGGAGCGGAATCGAGGCGCTCGATATCGCGTCGACGAAGAAGTGGAACTGCGTCGTGGTGTTCACCACGGACTCGCGCTATCTCGTCGACGGAATGACTTCCTGGGTCCACGACTGGGCGCGCCGCGGCTGGAAGCGGAAGGGCGGCGAGATCGGGAATCTCGAGCTCTGGCAGGAGCTCGTCGACGTCGCGGCCAACCATCGCGTCGAATGGCGGTGGGTGAAGGGGCACAACGGGCATCCGCAGAACGAGTACGCGAACATGCTCGCGACGCGGGCGGCGGCGCAGCAGGACGAGTCGAAGGGCGCGGTCGACTCCGGCTTCACGGCGTGGATGGCGACCGAGCGGGAGAAGGGGCGGATGAAGCTCGACCCGTCGCCGCTCCCGGAAATGCGTTCGTTCCGGGAGGCGCGCTCGTTACCGCATGGCGAGACGGACAGTCTGTTCTAGGCTATCATTCCCTTTCGGAAAGGTCCCATGCTCAAGCCCGTACTCTTGATCTGCTTCGGACTGGTGGTCGGATACTTCGCCGGCTTCGGCGATGCCCAAGACCACTCGGAAAACCTCGGCGCGCGCATCATCCATCGTGTCGGCGGCGACAACAGGGATCGCGTGTCCACGGATGTCGACAAGCAGATGGAGCAAGTCGGCAAACCGTGACCGATCGACGCTGACTTCTTCATCTCAGGCTCCCGTTGATGGCTCGCGCCCGACCGATCACGCTCAGCGTTCTGATCCCCTGCTACAATGAAGCCGCCACCATCGACCGCACGCTCGATGCGGTGCTGGCGCTTGGCGATCAGATCATCTCCGATGGGATAACCCTCCAGATCGTCGCCGTCGATGACGCGTCCAAGGACGCGACCTTCGAGCGGCTGACTGCGCGCGCGGAAGCATCGGCCGGCCGGATGCTCGTTGCGCGTCACCCCGAGAATCGCGGCAAGGGCTCGGCGATCCAGACTGCGCGCGACCACGCGACCGGCGACATCGCGATCATCCAGGATGCCGATCTCGAGTACGTTCCGAGCGACATCCCGGCGGTGATCAAGCCGATCCTCGACGGGCACGCTGACGCCGTCGTCGGGACGCGCTTCGGCTCGGGCTCGCATCGCGTGCTCTACTTCTGGCACCGCATGGGCAACGGTGGGCTCACGCTCATGTCGAACATGTTCACGAATCTGAACCTCACCGACATGGAAGTGGGATACAAGGCGTTCACCGGGCGCACGCTCAAGGCGATGCACCTCACGAACCCGCGCTTCGGCATCGAGCCCGAGATCGTCGCGCGCCTCGCGCAGATGGGCGCACGCATCTACGAAGTGCCGATCAGCTATCACGGCCGCACGTACGAAGAGGGAAAGAAAATCACCTGGAAGGATGGCGTCGCCGCGTTCTTTCATATTCTTAGTGCACGGTTCTCGTCGTCAAAGCAGCAAAAGCTTCCGCCGGAGTGAGCTAGCACATGGATGATCTCGATCGCCTCGTTCGTCGCCTCGTGCAGAACGTTCGGAACAGCCATCCGCAGTATCTGAGTCAGCCGGTGGAAGTGTCCGAGCTCTATCAGACGCTGATTCCATATCGGCACAACCGCACCGAGCTCGAGATCGAGACGAATCAGGATTACGAAGCGGCGCTCTGCCAGCTGCTGTCGGGCGAGCGTGGCTACGCGACAGGCGACTCCGCGATGCAGGATGCGATGCGGAAGGAGCTCTCGTCGCCGAATCCGAACACCGCCGTCTTTCGCGACTACGCTGCCGCGCGCGTAACGCTCACCGCCGAGGCCGTGCGCCACTTCGCGGACTCGCCAACGAGCATACAGCGCGGCGCTCCGAGCTCCACTCCGCGCGCGTCTGCAGCATCCGCCACCAATTCGGCCGCCGGCGAGTGCCGCTACTGCGGCGGAACTCTCCCCGACGGGCGGCGCGTGCTCTTCTGCCCGAGCTGCGGGCAGAATCTCATGGTGCAGCGCTGCCCCGCGTGCGGAACGGAGCTCGAGATCCACTGGAAGTACTGCATCACCTGCGGCCGCGGCGTCGCCGCCACGTGACGCGCTCCTCCGTCGAGAGCTGAGCGGTGCCGCACACTCTCGCAGTCATCGCTGGCGATGGGATCGGGCCCGAAGTCGTCGGTGAGGCGCTCAAGGTGCTCGATGCCGTGGAGGCAGTACACCATCCGGGGGTCGTCGTCCAGCAGCTGCCGTGGGGCGCCGAGCATTATCTGAAAACGGGGATCACGATTCCGCCCGAGGAGATGCAGCGCCTCGGCCGCGATGTGAGCGCGATCCTGGTCGGTGCACTCGGTGATTCGCGCGTTCCCGACAACATGCACGCGCGCGACATCCTGCTCGGGATGCGCTTCCAGCTCGATCTCTACGTGAACGAGCGCCCCGCGAGGCTCTTCGACGACCGGCTCACGCCGCTGAAGGGGAAGACCGTTCGCGACTTCGATCTCGTCGTCTTTCGCGAGAACACGGAAGGACTGTACGTGAGCGTGGGCGGTGCGTTCAAGGTCGGCACGCCGGACGAGATCACGATTGCCGAAGAGCTGAACACACGGAAGGGTGTGGAGCGGATCATCCGGCACGCCTTCGCGTGGGCGCGCGAGCACGGGAAGTCGCGCGTCACGATGGCGGACAAGGCGAATGCGATCGCGGCGCACGGGCTCTGGCGGCGCGTGTTCGAGGAGGTCGGCGCCGAGTACGCGGACATCAAGCGCGACACGCGCTACATCGACGCAATGGCGATGGATCTCGTGCGTACTCCCGAGGCGTTCCAGGTGATCGTCACCGGCAATCTCTTCGGCGATATTCTCTCCGACCTCGCATCGATTCTGGTGGGCGGGCTGGGGATTGCGCCGAGCGCGAACCGGAATCCCGGGCGCGTGACGATGTACGAGCCGGTGCACGGGAGCGCGCCGCCGCTCGTCGGGAAGGACGTCGCGAATCCGATGGCAGCAATTCTGTCGCTCGCGATGATGCTCGAGGGAGTGGGGGAGAGCTCGGCCGCGACCGCCGTCGAGAGCGCGGTTCGGGCCGCTATCACGGCGGGAGTCGGCACGCCGGATATCGGCGGAACGCTCGGAACGCGAGCCGTCGGCGACTGGCTCGCGAACCACGTGCGCGCCTCATAATCTGGCAGTTCCCCCCATGGCGGGAGGTGGTCATCTTTCGAGACTCACCACCGTTTGGGGACTCCAGTGGGCACACAGGGCAGCAACCGCGACATCGTCTTCCTCTCCGGCGTGCGGACGCCATTCGGCACCTTCGGCGGCGCGCTCAAGGACTTCAGCGCGATCGACCTCGGTGTCTTTGCCTCGAAGGCCGCGATGGACGCGGCGCACGTGGAGCCGAAGGAGATCCAGCATTCGATCTTCGGCAACGTCATGCAGACGACGTCCGACACGATCTACTACGCGCGCCACGTTGCGCTGAGATCCGGGGTGCCGCAGGAAGTGCCCGCGCTCACGGTGAACCGTCTGTGCGGCTCGGGATTCCAGGCCGTCGTCAGCGGCGCGATGGAGATCATCCTCGATGAGGCCGACGTCTGCCTCGTGGGCGGAGGCGAGTCGATGTCGCAGGCGCCGCACATCGCGCGCGGCATGCGCTGGGGACTCTCGCTCGGCAAGAGCCCGGTCCTCGAGGACTCGCTGTGGGAAGGTCTGAAGGATCCGTACGCCGGATGCGCGATGGGCGACACCGCGGAAAAGCTCGGCGCGCAGTTCAGCGTCGATCGCCTGTGCAGCGATGAGTTCGCGCTCCGTTCGCAAATGCTCGCGGCGGATGCGTGGGCGACCGGGATCTACGCAGACGAAGTCGTCGGCGTGCCCGTCCGCAATCCGAAGACGAAGAAGGATGAGATCTTCGCGCGCGACGAGCACATGCGTCCCGACACCACGCCGGAAGGGCTCGCAAAGCTGCGAACGGTGTTCAAGGAAGGTGGACTCGTCACGGCGGGAAATGCATCGGGTATCGGCGACGGCGGCGCGGCACTGGTGATCTCGAGCGCCGAGTACGCGAAGCGCACGGGGAAGAAGCCGCTGGCGCGCCTCGTGTCGTGGGGAACGGCGGGCGTCGATCCGACGATCATGGGGTACGGCCCCGTTCCGGCATCGCAAATCGCCCTTCAGAAAGCGGGGATGACGCTCGACCAGATGGATCTCGTCGAGGTCAACGAGGCGTTCGCGAGTCAGGTGTGCGCCGTGGAGCGCGGCCTCGGCCTCGATCGCAACAAGCTCAACATCCATGGCGGCGCGATCGCGCTGAGTCATCCGCTCGCCGCATCTGGCGCGCGCATCTGCGCGCATCTCCTGCATGCGCTCAAGGCCACCGGCAAGCGCTACGGACTCGGCTCGGCGTGCATCGGCGGCGGTCAGGGGATCGCGGTGATCATTGAATCGCTCGAGGCGTAGTCGCGTCGCGGCGGTGGGCGCTGTGCTGCTCGCCGCAGGTTGTTCCGGGCTAGTCGGCGCCAACACCAAGGTCGAGACGGAGCCGGTCGCCGCACCTACCGGCATCAGCCAGGAGGTCATCGGGCAAACGCCGTGGCCGGTGAAGACGCGCTATGCCGTCGATTTGTGGCTGCACGGCTACGCGATGCTCGCGAGCGACACATCGCGAACGCCGGCGTTCCGCATCGACTATCGCGACGCGATGATCGTCGAGAAGAACAGCCGCAGCATCACCACGCGGCTCGACGACAATGCCGAGCAGCTGCGCCACGGGCTGCGAGTGAATCCGCGGTTGTTCGACGGTGCGCGTCTCGCGCTGCGCGAGGGGAGTTGGGAGGAGATGGGGAACGACATTGCCGCCTTCCTCACGGCCGGCGAAGAAGCGGCGAGCGGCAAGAAGCGTCCGTCGGTGCTGTCGACATGGAAGCGCACGCCGCATCCGGACGAGGAGACCACCGACATGATGGGGGCGCTCGGCTCCATCTATCGTACGGACTCCGATCGCGCGTGGCTCAAGTTGTTCGCGCTGTCGCTCACCGATGAGCACTCGAAGTTCTACGAGCTCTACTGGCGCAATCAGCAGCACGCGCTGCGCCCGGTGCTCGCCGCGGTCGATTCACAGTTTTCGCAGCGCTATCTCAAGCAGCTCCGCAGCTATCTCCGTGGCGCTCAGCTGCCGACGGGAGAGATCATCCTCTCGCTCCCCCTCGGCGGCGAAGGGCGGAGCATTCTCACGGGGCAGCACTCGGTAGCGATCGGCTTTCCGCAGACAGCGGATTCATCGCTCGACGCCGTCTACGAGTTCGCTCACGAGGCCGTGAGCGACATCGCCGAGCAGGCGGTGCGCGAGCGCATCTCTCCGGCGGACTTTCGCGCGGGCGCCGGCGCGGAGTTCGAGAGTCCGGCGAAGGTGCGCGGCGGCGCGATGCTGCTGCAGCGTGCGATCCCCGACCTCGTGGCCGGCTACGAGCGACACTATCTGTCGATCGCGCGCGTAAGATCAGGAGGAGGCGATCTCGACTCCGCGTTCGTGCGCGCGTTTCCTCTCAGGCAGGCGATCATCGACGGCATGGATCAGCAACTCGACCAGGTCAGCAAGGCGGCTAACTGATGGCGGGGGACACGACGCCGGTTCCCGTAGCTCCGGCGTCTGTGCCGGCGCCCGTGGCCGCCGCACCCGGCACACCCGCACCGCTCGAGCGCGCCGCTCTCGAGCGCGTACTCGCGCGCGCGGCCGAGCTACAGGCGCAGGAGGCTGATCCCGGTGAGCTGACGCTGACGGAGGCGCAGATTCTCGACGTCGGCAACGAGGTGGGAATTCCTGCGAAGCATCTGCGCCAGGCGCTGGCCGAGGAGCGGTCGCGTGTGGCTGTGCCCGTGGAGCGATCGCGAATGGCGGCGGTGTTCGGTTCGGCGACGGTGTCCGCGAGCCGGACCGTGCGTGGCACTCCGGTGCAGATCTTCGAGCGCCTCGATGACGCGATGCAGCGCGAGGAGTCGCTTCGCGTGAAGCGCCGCTTCCCCGATCGCATCGCGTGGGAGCCGCAGAGCGGCCTCGCCTCGGCCTTTCGCCGGATCACAAACGTCGGTGGCCACGGCTACCGGCTCGTCGCCGCCGAGGAGGTCTCGGCGACGGTGATCGCGGTGGACGCCGAGCGGTCGATCGTGCGCCTCGACGCAAATCTGATGAAGGTGCGCTCGCACTTCGTCGCCGGCGGGGGCTCGATGGTAGCGGTGGGCGGAGCGGCGGGCGGCGTCATGATGGCGCTCGGCGTGATGACGGTCGTTGCGGCGCTGCCGGTCGCGGCCGGGCTCATGGCGGGATACTTCATCGCGCGCGGGCACGGACCGCAGGTTGCGGGCGCGCAGCTCGCACTCGAGCAGATGCTCGATCGCCTCGAGCGCGGCGAGCTGCAGCGTCCATCGCTTCTCTCCGCTATCACCTCGATCGCGGGACTTCGCTCGCCCTGATCGGCTCCATCATTCTCTCTTCCCTCTGAAATCAACCAATGACAACGATTGCGACCGTCGGCGTGCTCGGCGGAGGACTCATGGGCTCGGGGATCGCGCAGGTTGCGGCCGCCAACGGATTCAAGACGATCGTCCGCGAGGTCGATGACGCGTCCGTCGCGCGTGCGCGCGCGAGCATCGAGAAGTCGCTCGGGAAGGCGATCGAGAAGGGGAAGCTCACGGCAGAGGCGCGGACGGAGACGCTCGGCCGGCTGACGTTCACGACGAAGGTCGCGGATCTCGCGCCGGCCGACATCGTCGTCGAGGCCATCATCGAGGATCTCGATCTAAAGAATGCGATCTGGAAGGAGCTGAACGGACTGTGCGGGGCGCACACGATATTCGCGTCGAACACGTCGAGCCTCACGATCGCGGCGATGGCGGCGGTGAGCGGGCGCGGCGACCGGATGGTTGGGCTGCACTTCTTCAATCCGGTGCCGGTGATGAAGCTCGTCGAGGTCGTGAAGACCGTCACGACCAGCGACGAGTCGTTCAAGCGCGCGTTCGAGTTCGCGAAGGCGCTCAAGAAGGAGCCGATCGCGGCGAAAGACAACTCGGGCTTCGTCGTGAATCTGCTGCTCGTCCCCTATCTGCTCGATGCGATCAACGCGCTCGAGCACGGCGTCGCGAGTGTCGAAGACATCGACAAGGGGATGATGCTCGGCACCGGCTACCCGATGGGGCCGTTCACGCTGCTCGACTTCGTCGGTCTCGATACGACGTACAAGATCGCCGAGATCATGTTCGACGAATATCGGGAGAAGCGGTATGCGCCGCCGCCGCTGCTCAAGCGGATGGTGCTCGCCGGCTACTATGGTAAGAAGTCGAAGCGGGGCTTCTACGATTATTCGGTGGAGCCGCCGGTCGTGAGCGCGCTGGGACTCTAGGCGCCCTTTTTCACGAGATACTTCCGGACAAACTCATCCATTCGCACCAGATCGAGGGCGGCGTCCTTGCACGGACCGTTGGGGAGCGTCATCGGCAGCCCCAGCACCGGCACGCGGCCGGCGACGTCGTGAAGCCCGCTCACGAGATCGCGCTCGCACGCGACCGCGACCACGGCCTTCGGGCGCCGCTCGCGGATGACGCGTCGCGCGAGCTGTCCTCTCGTCGCAACGAAGGCGGACACGCCGTACAGCTTGGCGATGCCGAGCACGCCGTCGAGCGCCTCGCGCGAGAGGCAGCGCGGGATGAGGATGAGGAGCTCGGAGGGATTCACGCGCCGCTCGCGCGCCAGGGCGAGATCGTTGTAGACCGCGACGCTCGCGTGGTCGGTCCAGTCGCGCTTCACGCCGAACAGCTCGCCCACTCGCCACGCGAGATTGAGTGTGCGAAGCAGCAATCCGCGCTCGGCAAGCTTTTCGGGGAGGAGCGCGCGTCCCGTCCAGACGGAGAGCGCGAGCAGCGTGAGCCAGGCGAGCGAGATCGCGACGAAGGCCGCGATAGTTATATAGAGGGCGGCGGGAAGTCGTCGCGAGAGAAAGGCGAGTCGCGGCGCGAGCAGATAGACGGCCGCGGCTGCGAGGATCGAGACGAGAATGATGCCGACGGCCGTGAAGCCGAAGTAGAGGCGCGTGGGCGACGTGAAGTCGCCACCGTTGTCGAGCGCGCCGCCATCCCATTCGTCCCATTCGTGTCCGAGCCGCCGGTCTGTTTCGATCTTGATCAGCGGTCCGACCTGCCGCAGCGGTACCTCGCTCTCCATGCTGGATGATGACGGGATCGCGAGTGCCTTGTCAACGGCGGCTGGACTCGCCAATGTGGCCAGCGTGAAGCCTGACGGATTTCGCGGCGTTTTCCGCGACGACGACTCGGCGCGAGCCGTGTATGCCGAGGGCGCAGGCATCGCGCGCGTGCTGCCGGCGGCGGTGGCGGTCCCTGCAGACGCGGACGACGTTGCGGCGCTCGTGCGCTGGGCCGCGTCGAGCGGAACGGCACTGATCGCGCGCGGCTCGGGGAGCGGGATGGCGGGCGGTGCGGTTGGCCCGGGAGTCATCGTCGACCTCAGTCGTCTCGATTCGATTGGAATGATCGACACCGGCCGCCGGCGCGTGATGGTGGGGCCGGGTGCGGTGCGCGGCGCGGTGAATGAGCGCGCGCGAGCGCAGCAGCTCAGATTCCCCGTCGATCCGTCGAGTGGCGCATTTTGCACGATTGGCGGAATGGCGGCGACGAACGCCGCTGGCGCGCACACGCTGCGCTACGGCGCGACGCGCGCGTGGGTGACGGCGCTCGACTGCATCTTCAGCGACGGCTCGCGCGCACTGATCCAGCGCGGCGCGCCGCTCCCCGATGTCCCCGCCGTCGACCGCTTCCTCGCCAGCGCGCACTCGGCCATCCTCGCTTCACCCGCGCGCCTGCGGTCGCATCCGGGTGTGCGTAAGGATTCGTCGGGATACGCGCTGGCCGACTATGCACGAAGTGGCGAGCTGCTCGAGCTGCTGATCGGCAGCGAGGGGACGCTCGCACTCTTCGTTGGCATCGAGCTCTCGCTCACCTCGCTCCCCGGCGCGACGAGCTCCCTCGTCGCGGAGTTCCCGACGCTCGAGCAGGCGGTGGATGGTGCGGCGCGCGCGAGAGTCGGCGGCGCGAGCGCCTGCGAGCTCCTCGACCGAACCTTCATCGATGTCGCGCGGACTGGGCCTGCGCTCGTCGCAATCGACGGCTCGAGCGAGGCCGTGCTCCTGATCGAGATCGAGGCGGGAGACGCGAACGCCGCCGCGGGGGCGGCGACGCTGATGGAGCAGGCGATGATCGCATGCGGCGCAACAAGGGTGAGCGTCGCACTCAACTCGGAGGACGAAGCCCGCCTCTGGGCGCTGCGCCACGCCGCCAGCCCGATCCTCAACCGGCTGTCGCCCTCGCTCAAATCGATGCAGTTCATCGAGGACGCCGCGATGCCGCCGGAGAAGCTCCCGCAGTACGTCCGTGGCGTTCGCGAGATACTCGCGCGCCACGAGGTGAAGGGCGTCATCTTCGGACATGCCGGCGACTCGCACGTGCACGTGAATCCTCTCATCGACGTGCGTCGCATCGACTGGCGCAACACGGTTCGCTCGATCCTCGACGAGGTGACGTCGCTCGCGGCGCAGCTTGGCGGGACGATCGCGGGCGAGCACGGCGACGGCCGGCTGCGGACACCGCTGCTCGAGCGGGTGTGGGACGCACGCTCCGTAGCGCTGTTCGCGCAGGTGAAGCACGCCTTCGATCCGCAAAATATTTTCAACCCCGGCGTGAAGGTGCCCAACGGCGCTGGACAACCGATCGGCGATGTGAAGTACGACCCGACCCTCCCGCAGCTTCCGCTCGATGCCCGGGAAGCGCTCGACCGAATCGAGCGCGACCGCGCGTGGAGCAGCTATCGACTCTCGATGATCGGCGACAGCTGAGCCGCTCAGCCAACCTCTGGAGATCCGTGTACTACTACGAGCCGCGCATCACCCTTCTCGCGAAGCCGACCTTCACCACACCCGAGCACCTTGGCGTCGCCTGGCTCGGCGAGAGCACCGCCGGCGAGCAGCTGGCCGAGTTTGCGGGACGACTCTGCTACATGAGTCAGAAGAATCCGGCGGGGCGCACGACGCGGGATTATCTGCAGAACATCAAGAAGCAGGGGCACGGGAGCGTTCTCGAGCACGCGAACTACTCGCTGCTCTTCGAGGGCGTGAGTCGCTCGCTCACGCACGAGCTGGTGCGCCACCGGGCGGGCTTCGCCTACTCGCAGCTGTCGCAGCGATACGTCGACGAGAAGGACGCGAGCTTCGTCGTGCCGCCGGCGGTGGCGGGCGACGAGGCGCTCGAGGGCGCGTGGCGCAGCCAGGTGGACGGCGCGCTCACGAGCTACATCGCGCTCGTCGAGCAGCTGATGGAGCGTTACTCCTGGGTCGCGGACAAAGTCCATCGGCGGAAAATGGCGCGTGAGGCCGCGCGCGGCGTGCTGCCGAACTCCACGGAGACGAAGATCGTGGTGACGGCGAACGCCCGCGCCTGGCGGACAATGCTCGAGCTCAGATCGAGTGAGGGCGCGGAGCTGGAGATTCGGCGGCTGGCGGTAGCGACGCTGCGACGGCTCGCCGAGGAGGCACCGGGCTTCTTTTCCGACTTCGAGATCTACGTCGGCGACGATCGGCGCGAGGCAGCGAGAGTCAGCTTTCACAAAGTGTGAAATAAAGTCGGTGCGTGAACAAAAAATCATTGCGCTGCATTTCATCGACTCTTATTTTGCTCGCACCTTCGATGTCGGTCTCACACTTGCTCTTGGTTGGAGCAACGAAAGTGAACGATTCGAGCGAGTTGCGCGTCAATCAAAAGAGCAGTGCGCGCGAGTCGGCTGGCGGCGAGTGTGCGACCGGAATTGTCTGACCTCAAGCAGGATCGGATGACACGTATCGGGTTCGCGTACAATCAGAAGCCTGAAGTACCTGCTCTTCGTCTCGAGGACGGCGCCGCGGGTGCGCGTCCCGACGAAGAGCCTCCCAGTATCGCCTCAACCGCTTGGGCGAGCGCCGCGGATGCCGCGGCGTCCTCGCGGGCCGGCGGCGTCGCCGCGGCCGAAGTCGACGATGAGTTCGCGGAGTGGGATAGCGCCGAGACCATCAATGCCGTCGCCAATGCACTCGGCGCCCTCGGCGAAGTAGTCCGCCTCGAGGCGAACGCAGATTTCCCCGAGCGCCTTCGAGCAACGCAACCGGACATCGTCTACAACATCGCGGAAGGAATGGGCGGCGTGAATCGCGAAGCCCACGTTCCCGCAATTTGCGAATTCTTCGGCATTCCGTATTCGGGATCCGATCCATTCTCTCTGTCGCTGTGCCTCGACAAGGCGCGCGCGAAAGAGTTTCTGGCGTACCACGGCGTACCGACGGCGCCCTTCGCGCTCATCCGGAACGCCGCCGAGATCCCCGCGATGCTCGACCGCCTCACCACGCGCAGGACGAAGAGTGGCAGCACGCGCCTTCGCCTTCCGCTGTTCGTGAAGCCGGTGCACGAAGGCTCGTCCAAGGGAATCACGGAAGACAACTATTGCCGCACGGTGAGCGAAGCGCAGGTACAGACTGCGTTCCTCCTCGAGCGGTACGCGCAACCCGTGCTCGTGGAGGAATATCTCCCGGGCCGCGAGTTCACCTGCGCGGTGATGGGGAATGGCGACGGCGCGCACGTGTTGCCGATCGTCGCGATGAACTTCGATGCTCTGCCGCCGGGCGCGCTTCCGGTGTATGGCTTCGAAGCCAAGTGGCTGTGGGACGATCGCAGCCACCCGTTGCAGATTTTTGAGTGCCCTGCGAGGATCGATGAGGTGCTGCGGAGCAGGATCGAAGAGGTCGTGCTCTCCGCCTACCAGGTTCTCGGCTGCCGCGATTGGTCGCGCATCGATGTGCGTCTCGATGCCGCCGGCGTGCCGAACGTGGTGGAAGTGAATCCCCTTCCGGGAATCCTTCCCCGTCCCGAGGACAACTCGTGCTTTCCCAAAGCGGCGCGGGCAGCCGGATTGAGCTACGATGAGCTCATCCAGCGCTCCCTGCGTTTCGCCGCGGAGCGACAGGGGATCACCCTGTCGGGAAAGGCTGCGCGTCGAGTGCGACGCACAGCGGCGTTGGGCTGATCGCGCGAAGCTTCGCTCCGGATTTCGCGCGTCGCCCACCACGAGGCGGGGACGTAAATGAAAATTGCTCTCTTATTCGACGGCGCATCAGCGCTCGGCAAGACGCCTGACCTGGCCATCCTCGAGACCGTCGAGGCCGTCGAGGCCGTGCTCGAAGCCGAGGGGAACAAGGTCGTGCGCGTTCCGGTGAACACAGATGGCCGGTGGATCGAGCGCACGCGCCGCACCAAGTGCGACGTCGCCTTCAATCTCTGCGAAGGCATCGACGGCGTGGCCGAGCTCGAGCCCACAGTCATCTCGGCGCTCGAGGTGCTCGGCATTCCGTTCACGGGCAGCTCGTCGTGGACCACCTCGCTGTGCCTCCGCAAGCACGTCGTAAACGCGATCCTCGATCGCTGCCGTCTGCCGATTCCACGCTTCGCAATCGTACGGCGCGGCGATCCGATCCCTGCTGTCGGCTTCCCGGCGATCTGCAAGCCGGCCGCCGAGGATGCTTCGGTGGGCGTCGAGCAGCGCTCGGTGGTGCGCACCGCGCGTGCGCTGGCCGAGCGCGTCGCCTCGATGCACGAGCGGTGGGATGAGGTGATCGTCCAGCGCTACATCGACGGCCGCGAGGTGAACGTCGGCATCGTCGGCGACACCGTGCTCCCCGTATCCGAGATTCAGTTCGACGCGATGCCCAAGGGAATGTGGCGCATCGTGTCGTACCGCTCGAAGTGGGCGACGGGGAGCGATGAGGACACCGGGGCGCAGCCGCAGTGTCCGGCGAATCTGTCGCCCGATCTCACCGAGGAGCTTCAGCGCATCGCGCTCCAGGCATGGCAGGTCGTCGGCGGCGACGGCTACGGCCGCGTCGACTTCCGCATCGATCGTGCGGGGAAGCCGTGGATCCTCGAGGTGAACTCGAATCCCGACATCTCGCCGGACGCGGGGCTCGCGCGCATGGCCGGCGTCGAGGGGCTCGACTACGGCGCACTCGTTCGCGCGATCTGCGAGCGCGGACTGCACCGCGAGCGTCCATCTACCGCCGACCGGTGGGTGCTCGCCCAGCGGCTTTCCGGCGTCATGGTCGAAGAGCAGGGCGCGGCCCTCGAGCTGTTCGCCGTCGGGCAAAGCTGAGCGGCACCATGAGCGCCGGGCGGCTGCCCCGGCTCGTTGGTCCGCTCGCGTCGCACCATCGCGAGCGCCTCGTCGAGATTCTCGAAGCGACGGGCGTCTTCGCTCCCTCCGAGATCGACGTCGCGCTCGAGCTCTTCGACGAAGGGATGCAGAGCGCGGAGAGCTACGAGCTGCTGGGAGTGTTCGACGAGCACAGCACGCTTCAGGGCTACGCGTGCTGGGGTCCGACTCCCGGCACCGACGGCGGCTACGACCTCTACTGGATCGCCGTCGATCCGCGTGCGCACGGCGGTGGCTACGGTAGCGCGATGATGCGCGCGGTCGAGGAGCTGCTCCGCGGCCGTGGTGCGCGACTGCTCGTGGCCGAGACGTCGTCGCGCGATGCGTACGCGCAGACGCGCGAGTTCTACGAGCGTGGCGGATACGTGGAACGCGCCCGCGTGGCCGGGTTTTATGCAGTGGACGACGATCGCGTGATTTTCTCGAAGCAGCTGGCGGTGCGCGCCGGCGAGGAGACGCCGTGAGTGAGTGGCAGACGATTCTGCGCGAAGGCAGCGTGGACACGCTCGAGAAGCTGGCCGAGAAGTTCGGCCACGACGTGATCGACGTCGAGGCGCTGCGGCCGGCGTTCGATGGCTTTCAGGTCCGCATCACTCCAGCCGCGCTCGACCAGATCAAGGAAGTCGGCGACGCGATGTGGAATCAGTACGTGCCGACGATCCGCGAGCTGGACATCGTGGACGGCGTCGTCGACTCGCTCGACGAGGACGGCGACTCGCCGGTGCCGAACATCACTCACAGATATCCTGACCGCGCGCTCTTCCTCGTGAGCCCGGTGTGCGCGTCGTACTGCCGCTTCTGCACGCGGCGGCGGAAGGTCGGTGATCCCGAGAAGATCCCGCTCAACCAGTACGATTCGGCCTTCGCCTATCTGGCCGAACATACGGAGATCCGCGATGTGATTCTCTCGGGCGGCGACCCCATGATGCTCTCGGACAGGCGCATCGAGTACATCCTGCAGAAGCTGCGTGAGATCCCGCACATCGAGATCATCCGCATCGGCAGCCGGATAACGTCGCATTTGCCGGAGCGTATTACGCCGGAGTTCTGCGAGATGGTGCAGAAGTATCATCCCATCTACATGAACACGCACTTCAATCATCCGAGCGAGCTCACGCCGGCGGCGGTCACGTCGCTCGACCGGCTCTCGCGCGCCGGAGTCGTGCTGGGCTGCCAGACAGTGCTGCTCAAGGGCGTCAACGACGATCCGAAGATCATGATGAAGCTGATGCACGAGCTGCTAAAGGCGCGCGTGCGTCCGTACTACATCTACATGGCGGACCAGGTGGCCGGCGGCGAGCACTTCCGCACGATGGTCCAGACTGGGCTCGAGATTATCCAGGCGCTCCGCGGATGGACGTCGGGGCTCGCGGTGCCGCACTTCGTCATCGACGCTCCGGGCGGCGGCGGCAAGGTGCCGCTCCTCCCCGAGTACGTGGAATCCATCACCGATGACGAGGTGATCTTCCGGAACTATCAGGGGGAGCGGTTCACCTACAAGCAGCCGAGGGTTGCGGTGGCGGCGGAGTAGCTCGCGCGTCGCAGGCCCTGCGGCTCAGTGCACGGTACCGAAGACCTTGTTGCATAGGTCTCCGATGCGGAGCTGCAGGACGTTCTCGGAGCTGTCGACGAAATCGCCCTCCGTGCCCATCACCGCGATGTCGCAGAGCACGTCGTTCTTCTCGGCGATGACCTCGTGAAGGTCGCGCTGCCACGCCGCGCGATCGCCGACGCCGTGCAGCGGAACCGCCTCGAGCACCATCTCGCCTTCGATCCAACGGTCGACCGTCTTCGTGCCGTGCGAAGGACGAAGGGTCACCTCGAATCGGGAGTGCCCGCGCGTGGTGAATGCGCAACTCTCACGATCTTCGGGCAGACGCTGCGCGCCGATGATCGGGCCGCGGAGAACGCCGGCAATATCCTCCGGGGTCAGCAGCCCGCGCTCGCACGCGCTGCCCCGCGGTAACGCCACGGATGCCTGCTCGCTGCACGCGCAGTCCGCCACGAGCCAGGCAGAGGCGAGCGCGACGGCGAGGGCCGCCTGACGAAGGGGACGTGTGCGAGTGATCACGGGGCCCACGGTAGCCGCGTCGCGTCGCGGCGCTGTCTCACCGGCGTTTATTGCTGAGAGACGGCGCAGTCCCTACGTTCGAACCCTGATGATCGAGCTAACTCTTCTTGGCCTGCACGCCGTCCGCGACTCGGAAGGGCGCGAGCTCGGTTCGCTCCCCGCGCAGCCGAAGCGCTTTGCGCTACTTGCATATCTGGTGCTTGCCGGCGGCGATGGCTATCACCGCCGCGACAGCCTCGCCGCCATGTTCTGGCCGGAGCTCGATCAGTTCGCCGCGCGCCGCGCGCTCCGGAACACGCTCTACCACATTCGCGAAGCCGTTGGCGACGGCGTGATCATCACGAAGGGAGACGAGGCGCTCACGATCGATCCCGCCGTGATCACCAGCGATGTGACGAAGCTGTTCGCGGCCACGGCGGCGGGGCGATACGAGGAGGCGGTTGACTACTACCGCGGCGAGCTGCTCGCCGGGATGCACCTCGCCCGCGCGGGCGAGGCGTACGAAGAGTGGCTCACGCGCGAGCGCGCCCGCGTGATCGAGCAGGTGGTGCGCGCGCTGCGGGCGCTCGTCGAGCGCGACGAGAAGGCGGGCGAAGGCGCAGGCGCCGCGTACTGGGCGCAGCGGATCTGCACGCTGATGCCAGACGACGAGAGCTTTCTGCGCCGCGCGATGTCGCTGCACGATGCGATCGACGATCGGGGCGGCGCGCTCCGGCTCTACGATTCCTTCGCGCGGCACCTGTCGATCCAGTTCGACGCGAAGCCGAGCGCGGAGAGCGCGGCGCTTGCGGCGCGGATCCGCGCGGGAGCGGAACACCATCCGCCGCGCGCCGCAGCGCAGGCGAGTGGGGCCGTGAAGGCAGAAGCAGTCGCCGAGCATCCGATCGTGCACCTCGCTCCCGAAACCGCGGCCGCCGCCCCACCCACCGCGGCTCCTCCCCGCTCCCGTCGCGGCATCGGCATCGCGATCGCGCTCGGCGCACTTATCGCGGCGGCGATCGTGGCGACGCTCGTGCACACGTCGCGCGCGTCGCATGTACGCGCGCCCGGACCCTCGCGCACACGCGTAGTCGTCGACGTTTTCGAAAATCTCACCGGTGACGAGCACTTCGCATCGCTCGGGCGCATGGCCTCGGACTGGCTGACGCAGGGACTTCTGCGCACCCAGCTCGTGGATGTCGTCGATCCACGCGCCGTCTTCGTGCAGGGACGCACGACCGATGGATCGATCGTAGATCCGGTGACCCTCGCGCATCGCACCGGTGCATCGATGGTCGTCTCCGGCAACTATTACCGCACGGGAGACAGCGTCCTCTTCCAGGCGTCCGTTACCGATGCGGCAACGGGCCGAATAGTCCGCACCGTCGGCCCGATCGCCGCGGATGCGAACGCACCCGTTGCCGCGCTCGAGCAGCTCCGCTCGCGCGTGATGACCGCGCTCGCGGCGCAGATGCACGATCTCGGGCCGCGAAGCCTCGAAGGCGATGATGAGGTTCCGCCGTTCGAGGTCTACAAGTCGTATGTGGAGGGCTGGGACGCCTACTGGCACGGCGACTACAACCGCGCGACGGTGCTCTTTCTCGACGCCTCGCGCCACGACCCAGCCTTCACAGGAGCGGCGATCGCCGCCGCGACGGTCGCGTCCAACAACAACCAGTGCGCGATCGTCGACTCGATCGCGCGCACGCTCAGCGCGACAAGGCACCGCATCGAGCGCATCCAGCGGCTGTCGCTGCAGATCGGCATCGCGCACTGCCACGGCCACAACGACGAGCTGCTGCGACTCACCCTCGAGCGTGCAGAGCTCGCGCCGCGAACCTCCGGCATGCGCATCTCGGCCGCGGCGGCGGCGCTCTACGCGAATCGCCCGGAGCGCGCGCTCCAGATGCTCGAAACCATCAATCCGCAGACCGATCTCAGTTGGACCACCGACTCATCCCACTTCGACTACTGGAGCGGGTTCACCGAGGCGCTTCACCTCCTGGGCCGCCACGACGATGAGCTCCGGCGCGCGAGCGAGATGCCGAACATCGCACCCCTCACGCGCGCGTGGCTGCGCGGGCGCGCGCTCGCAGCGCTCGGCAGGCCCCGCGAGGTGCTCGCTCTCGTCGACACCGCGCTCACGCTGCAGACGGAAACGTCGAACCATCTTGGGCTCGCCCCGTACACGAACGGGCGGCCTCAGTACTCGGCGACGCCGGCGTGGGTGGCCGTCTGGGTCTCGCGCGAGCTCGCGGTGCACGGCGACAGCGCGACGTCTAAAAAAGTTGCGGCGCGAGCAATGGACTGGTACCGCGGACGCGTCGCCGACGAGCGCTCGAGCATCGAGGAACGCATCGTCGCGGTGTGGGCGCTCGACCTCATGGGCCAGTACCCGCAGGCCGAGCAGATCGCGCGATCGCTGCTCGCCACCGATAGCACGAACGTCGACTACCGCGGGATGGTGGCGGGGCTCGCCGCCGAGCGCGGTGATAGCGCGGTCACCAGCGCGGGAGATGCGTGGCTCTCGCGTCAACACGGAGACTCCGTGAGCTGGACGGCGAGCTACTACCGTGCGCGCGACGCCGCACTGCTCGGGCATCGCGCGGATGCCGTGGCGCGTCTCCGCGAGGCGATCGATGCGGGCGCGTGGCCGTTGTATCTGCACGTCGATCCCGCCTTCAGAGTCCTGCGGGGCGAGCCGGGCTACGCCGCTCTCATGACCCCGCGCGACTGACGCGGCGCATCACGGCTTGATCGCCACGCGCTTGAAGAAGACCTCGTCGCCGAGCGCGAGTCCCGCCACCGTTCCATCATCAGCTAGCCTGAAGGTCATCGGCTGGCGGCCGCGGTACGCGTCGCGCCAGTGCGCCATGAAGGTGTCGTAATGCCAGTGCTCGAGATCGGCGATGTTCAACGGCCCGAAGGTGACGACGAGCTTCTTTCCATCGACCTTCACCATCGCGGTGCCGAACAGGCTGTCCGCGTATACACCGGCGTAGCGCGCGAGCGGGAGCGAGGGCTGCGTCCCCGTGACGTGGGCGGCGTCGATCTCGCGCTCGCCCTTCTTCCCTTCCTCGCGCAGCGCCGAGTACAAAGTGAGCATTTCCGCGCTCCAGTCGTGCTTCGACGCGCCGATGTACCTGTCGAACACCGTATACATGAGCGCGTGTCGCAACTCGGCGTGATCGCGATTGGCGAACACCACGACACCGAGGTTACGCGCGGGGATGAGGCCGACGATGGCGACCATCCCGTCGATGCTCCCGGTGTGAAAGGCGACGAACTCGCCGCGGTAGTCCTCGAGGAACCACCCCTCGCCGTATCCCTGGAAACGCGGATGCGTGAGCTTCGCGGTCGGGTAGAACTGCTTGTCGTCGACGAGAATCCGCGGCGCGAAGAGATCGGCGTAGCCGCGCGCCGAGAGGAGGCGCTTCCCGCCGATGCGCGCGCTGTCGAGGAGGAAGCGCATCCAGATCGCCATGTCGGAGACGCTCGAGTACATCGCGCCGGCGGGGGCGATGTTGTCGGTGGCGTAGCGCTTGATCGGGCGAACGGTGTCGTTCACGTAGTCGTGCGCGAACGCCATGTTCCGGTGCGACGACTCCTCCGGCGTGCCGGTGGTCGTCTCGCGCATCCCGAGCGGGGCGAGAATGCGATCGTGGACGAGCTTCCCCCACGTGGTACCTGCGCGGTCGGCGGCCAGGTTGCCGGCGAGCGCATAGGTGATGTTCTGATATTCGAAGTGCGAGCGGAGCGGCGCGTTGAAGGGCACATAGCTGAGCCGCCGCATGATTTCGGGGAACGACGATGTGTCGTCGTACCAGATATAGTCGGCCTCGGGAACGCCGGTGCGATGCGAAAGGAGATCGGCGACGGTGATCTGCCGTGTCGCGATGGGATCGGACAGGCGGAACGCCGGCATGTAGGTGGTCACTGGCGCGTCGATCCGCAGCTTCCCTTCGTCGACCATGAGCTCGACCACGAACGACGTGAAGGCCTTGGTGGTGGACGCGTTGGCGAAGAGCGTGTGCGTGTTCACGGAGTCCTGCGTGCCGAGCTTGCGCACACCGTAGCCCTTGGCGAACACCACGGAGTCGTCCTTAACGACGGCGATCGCGAGCCCGGGGATATCCCAGTCGCGAACGCCGCGCGCGACGTAGGCGTCGAAGTTGGCGAGGGGTGATTGGGCGGCGGCGGAAGGTGCAAGGAGCGCGAGGGCGAGAACGCCGGCGGCGACGCGGGAGATCATCATGGCAGCGAAGATATGTCGCCGCATGGATGAACTCCAGCACGGCTCACTCCTTCAGCTCGTGCCTCGACCATCGTGCGTACTCAGCACTCGCTCCTCAAGTGTCGCGCGAGTCGCACCGCCAGAGCGACGATGGTCAACACGGGGTTCGCGAATCCGGCGGTGGGAAAGGTGGAAGCGCCCGCGATGTACAGATTCTCCGTCCCATGGACACGGCCATCGCGGTCGGTCACGCCGTGGGCCGGATCGTCATGCATGCGCGTGGTTCCCGCGTGATGATTCGCATTCGGATCGGGACGCGACTCGACGTCGATCGTGACTTCGCCGATCGCCGCGAGCTCTGTTGCGACGATCGCGCGCAAGCGTTTCAGCCGTTCGTGGTCGTCGGCACGCCAGCGCCAGTGCAGCGACGGAAGGGGGACGCCGAGCGAGTCCCGCCGCGCGCTCAGCGTCACGCGGTTTTCGGCATGCGGCGACTGCTCGACGTTGAGCAACACGGTGAAGCCATCGAAAACGCGCGCAGGGTTGCGGCGGCTGGACCAGCCGTGCGCCTCGGTCGGCATCCACCGCGCGGCGAATCCGGGGATCACCTCTCTGGCTCGTCGAATCGCGGAACCGAGACGCGGGATGAGAGTCCCCGACGCGTTCAACACCCTGCCCGACGCGAGCACCTCGTCGCTGAGTGCGAGGCGGCCGATGAGCCAGGTGCCGTCCGCAGCTTTCCGTTGATCGTAGAAGCTCGATTGCGCGTATACGCCCGATGCGTGCGGACGCAGCACGAGGGCGCGATCGCGCGGATGCTCCATGAAGCCGCATCCGACCCATCCGGAGCCATTGCCGGGCACCGCGGATCCATCGCCGGCGAGCAGGAGCATCCGGGCATTCTCCACGGCGCCGGCCGCGAGCACGACACGCTTCGCGCGCACGCTCCATCGCGGACCTCCGGGCGTCGCGATCGAGAGCTCGACGATTCGCCGATTAGCGGCATCCGGTCGCATCGCCACGGCGGTGGCGTGCGTGCAAAGCCGCACGTTGGTCGCACGCGCAATCGACGCGCGAAGCGGTTCGACGAGCGCCGCGCGTGTTCCGCCCTGATAGACACGCGAGACCAGTGCCGGCCCGGACGCGGCCCACGGCTCGTGGCCCGCGGATGTCCATGTCGCCGCATCGTAGGCAAACTGTCCGAGCCCGCAAATGCGCTGCGCGCGTGCGTAGTCCTCGCGTAACTCGGCGATGCCGAATGGCCATCCGCTGTGGTCGTAGCCCGGCCGCTCCTCGAAGTCTCCCGGATCGAGGGGGGCATACTTCGCGGCCGTCCTGCCTCCGACCACCGAATTCCAGAGCGCCGACGTCCCGCCCACCCCCCTGTGACGAGTTCGGCCAACGCCGTTATAGTCATCGCCAGAGAGGTCGCCATCGTTGAGTGCCAGGATCTCGGGGCCGGACCGCGCACTGCCGCTCTCCAACACGAGCACATCGCATTGGGCATCCACCAGCTCCGCCGACAGCACGAGTCCCGCCGGCCCCGCGCCGACGATGCAAAGATCCGTGTCGAGGGTCGTTCCGTCGGTAAATCCTCGTGCGTCGAGCTCCATGCAGCTCCGCCTTTCGTTGGGCGCGTGTAACCGTGGCCGATCCCGCCGTCACAATCATCATCCCGACGCTCGGCCTGCGCGAGCGCGCCGCCTCGCTCCAGGTCGCGATCGACAGCGCGCTCGAACAGCCCGGTGTTTGCTCAACAGTCATCGTGGTGCTGAACGGGCCGCGTCGCAGCGTCGAGGTGGCACGGTTGCTCCAGAACGATACACGAATCACCCTCGTGACACTCGAGGCGCGCGGGCTTCCGAACGCGCTCATCGTGGGACGATCGATGGTCCGCACGCCCTGGTTCACGGCCCTGGACGATGACGATCGCTACCTTCCCGGTGCACTGCTCCTGCGCGTTCGAGCGCTCGAGCAGCGCGCGGAGTGCGCGGCCGTAGTCACGAACGGCTACAGGCGGAGCGGTGTCGGCGACGAGCTGCACGTGAAGCCCACGCAGGACGTCAACGCCGATCCCATTCGCTCGATGCTCGAAGGCAATTGGTGCCTTCCAGGCTCCTGGCTCTGCCGCACCGAGCTGGTCGGAGTGAGCGCGTTCGAGGAGATGCCAAGCTATCTCGAGTGCACGTATCTCGCTCTGCGCATCGCGTCGGAGTATCCGATCGTCTGGGTCGACACGCCAACGGTGATTTACAACATCGGAAGCCCATCGGCCGAGTCGCAGTCGCGCGCGTATGTGCTCGGCCAGGTGCGCGCGCTGCGCTCCATCATGGCATTGAATCTTCCGGAAGACGTGCGGCGTGTACTGCGCGCGCGCATTGCCGACGCCTACCACGCGGCGGCGGACTACGACCGGCTGGCCGGTGCGCCGCGCGACGCGTGGCGGTGGCACCTCGCATCGCTCTTGCAGCCCGCGGGCTGGCGCTATCTCTCGTTCACCCGGCACCTGCTGCGCGATGCAGTGCGGATACGCTCGTGAGCACGCCGGCGACGAAAGTGCTCGTTCTCGGCATCGACGCTGCGAGCCCGGATCTCCTGGATGAATGGATCGCCGACGGCTCGTTGCCGAACCTCGCGGCACTCGCGGCGCGCGGACTCGTAGCGCGCACACGCGGAATCGAGGGATTCTTCGTCGGCTCGACGTGGGCTTCGTTCTACACGGGCACCAACCCGTCGCGACACGGTCTGCACTATCAGATGCAGCTCGTGCCCGGCAGCTACAGGCTCGAGGACCGTGCCCGCGGCACGTTCGTCGAGGGCGATCCCTTCTGGCGCGCCGTGAGCCGAGCGGGGAAGCGTGTTGCAGTACTCGACGTACCGCTCGCGAAGCTCGAGCCGGAGCTTCACGGGGTCCAGGTGGTGGAATGGGGCGCGCACGATGCGTTCTTCGGGTTTGCCACGAACCCGCCGGAGCTCGCTGCGGAGATCGAGGCGCGGACGGGCAAGCACACCGCCGCGTCATCGTGCGACGCGCCCGCCCGTGACGCCGGAGCTTACATCGAATTCGTGGCGGCGCTCGAGGAGGGCGTCAGACGCAAGGGGATCTGGAGCGCCGAGCTGCTCGCGCGGGGCAACTGGGATCTGTTCATGCAGGTATTCACCGAGTCGCACTGCGTGGGGCATCAGTGCTGGCATCTGCATGACGTGTCGCATCCCGCGCACGAACCGCATGTGGCAGCTGCCACCGGAGATCCGCTGCGCACGGTCTATCGCGCGATCGACTGCGCGATCGGCGAGCTGGTGGCGACCGCAGGCGATGCGCAAATCGTCGTCTTCGCTGCGCATGGGATGTCGCATCGCTTCGGCGCGCACTTTCTCCTTCGCGACATCCTCTGCGCGCTTGGCGTCGCCGCGCGTACACCGCGATCGCTCGGGGAGCGATTGCGCGAGGAAATCGCAAGGGTGTGGCGCGCGCTTCCCACGCCGGTGCGAGCGACGCTCGCCCCGCTGCGCGATCGCGCGGTGCGCGAGGAAGGCGTCCGCGTGGGCGTTCCGGCCACCGGGGTCGACGTCGATCGCAGTCGGTGCTTCCCGCTCGCCAACGGTCTCGCCGTGAGCGGTATTCGTCTCAATCTTGTGGGCCGTGAGCCGCGCGGTACGCTCGCGCCGGGCGACGAGGAAGCACGCTTTGTGGCTCAACTGCAGGCGGATCTCCTGGCGATCGTCGACGAAGTGAGCGGCGCACCGCTCGTGAAGCGGGTGATTCGGACGCGGGGGCTGTACGAGGGCGAGCATCTCGACTCGCTTCCGGACCTGCTCGTGGAGTGGAACGACGCCGTCGCGCGCGGAAGCACTGCACTCGGCTCCGGGGCCGGAGCGCGCGTGCGGGCCACCTCGAACAAGCTCGGCGTGGTGGAGGGAGCGAACGACTACGGGAGGAGCGGGGAGCATCGGCCCGGGGGCTGGCTCGTGGCTGCGGGGCCGGGAGTGGAGCACGGACGACTCTCGTGGGAGCCATCGCTGCTCGATCTCGCACCAACCATCGCGGGAATGATGGGCGTCGAGCTGCCGGACGCGGCTGGCGACCCGATCGCGGCGATCGGTAACGCCTGAGAATGAGTGACGGTCACTCCCGGATGTACGAACGGGAGCGCCACCTCGGCGCCCCCGTTCCACTGCATTCAGACCAAGAGAAAGTTCGTTAGTCTCCTTCGAGCTCAAAGGCCATCCCGTCCGATTCGCGGAAGATGTCGAGCACACTCTCGATCTTCGCGATCGCAGCCAGCGTCGGCTCGATGACGGGGTCCAGAGTGATCGAGATGGCGCGTCGTGCGCCCTCCGGCCAGTCCGGCATGGAAAGACCTGCGACGAGCCGCTGCAGCTTCGACCCGAAATGCACAACGAGATGCTGCGCGGTGGCTGTGAGGACATCGAGTGGAATGTCCAGATCTCGGGTGACGATCTCGCCGGTCGTGATATCACGCCACGCCGCATCACCGACTGCTCCACGCCCGACCAAAAGGCCGAGGTGGCGGAAAGTGCCAGGGCCCACGCCGGTACGGTGACTCTCCACCGCGGCCGCGAGCGCCAGTGCAAGGGACTCGGTTTTCGGAATGCCGTAGAGGGTCACGACATCTCTGTCGCAACGCTCCTGGGAGAAGGCCGAGGGAACCGAATCCACCCGCGCGAGCACAGGGGACAGATCGACACCTTCCTCTAACATGACGAGGAAGTCCATTTTCCCTCCTGTGAAAAAATGGTCGTGCGCCGGACGTTGCTGAGACGTCCGCGAGCCGTTGGCTCAGTGTATCGAGAAAGCAAGAGAGAGGCCGAAGCTTTCCTCTGCTCTCACTCGTTCTACACCTCAATAGTAAAGGCGCACGGTCGCGCACGATGCGGACATCAACGACTGTTGCCTGCAAGTGACACCGGTGTTGCACTCCGCGACACAACGTGTCAGTCGTACGGTGCTTCACTCGGTGCGCGGAGGCTCTGTGCCCACAGTCCAGCGGCGAGTGCAGCGGCCAAAACGACGTAGACAAAGGTCGTTTCTCCACTGGACAGCAACTCCTCGAAACCGGGGCGCAGCGCATTCGGCGCTACGAAACGGTCCACGAGATACGCCAGAATGCCCACGCCGAAGGGTGCGATGGCACGTCCGCGAGCAGTCAGCGGCGCCGCAATGAATGCGAGCAGCACTCCCCACGCGATCGTCGAGAGGAAGTGGATGACGAGCGCACCACCCGTGATGGCCGGTTGGAAGCCCGTCGTCAAAAATGCCCGGCTCCCGACGAACATGTGGGCGATCGCGTTCAACGGCTGAAGGGTGGCGCCGCGCGCGTGCCCAAAACCCATGAGGGTTCCCACCGTCGCAGCTCCGGCAATGACGCCCATACCGATGCCGTCCCTCAATTGATTTCCTCTCACCCTTGAAAGAAACGCTGTCCACACCTATCGATCAAGAGCGGCAAATCCTGTCCGTTCGCGCAACTACCACAACATTGGAACTCATGTCCGACGGTCCGAGCATTGAATCCGTACTCGTGGTCGAAGACGATCCGGATCTCCTCGCCGTGCTGCCTCGCATCCTCAGCACCGCTGGCTACGCGGTTCGCACGGCTGCGGATGGTGAGGATGGGCTCAACAAAGTGCTCGATGACGCCCCTGCGCTCGCGATTCTGGACGTCGGCCTTCCGAAGCTGAACGGCTACGAGTTGGCGCGCGAGCTTCGCGCGCGTGGCTATCAGTTTCCCGTGCTGATGCTCACTGCGCGCGTCACGGTCGACGACAAGGTGAGCGGGCTCGACGCGGGCGCCGACGACTATCTCGCGAAGCCGTTCGAGTACGCGGAGCTACTGGCGCGCGTCAAGGCGCTGCTTCGGCGCTCCGTCATCACAGCCGGCAGCTCGACCATGCGCATTCGCGATCTGTCGGTCGATCCGGCATCGCGGAAGGTCGAGCGCGGCGGGAAGGTGATCGAGCTCACACAGAAGGAATACGCGCTGCTCGAGTACCTCGTGCGGAATTCGGGGCGAATAGTCTCCCGGCAGATGATCTCCGAGCACGTCTGGAAGCACGATGTCGATCCGCTCACCAACGTAGTCGACGTCTACATCAACTACCTCCGCAAGAAGCTGGACGAGGACAAGCACAACCCGCTCATCCAGACGGTTCGCGGACGCGGGTACGTCATCAAGGAGTAGCCTCGGGCGGCGCCTACCTGTACCCCGCCGCCTGCAGCGTGAACAGCTCCGCGTACAACCCGCCCCTCGCGACGAGAGCATCGTGTGTCCCCTCCTCCACGATGCCGCCGTTCTTGAGCACGATGATCCGGTCCGCCATCCGCACCGTTGAGAAGCGATGCGAGATCAGCACCGCCATCCGGCCGGCGACGAGCTCCGAAAATCTCATGAAGACCTCGTACTCCGCGCGCGCATCGAGCGCGGCCGTCGGCTCGTCGAGAATCAGCAGCTGCGCCTCGCGCAGATAGGCGCGGGCGAGCGCGATCTTCTGCCATTCGCCACCCGAGAGCGCGACACCGCCCTCGAATCGCCGCCCGAGCATCTGCTGATACCCACCCTCGAACCTCGGCAAGAGCGACGCAGCCAGCGACTGCTCAGCCGCATCGACGAGCTCCTCGGGTACTTCGGGCTCGGCTCCTTCGCCCTCGACGTGATCGAGATAGCCGCGTACGCGATCGATCTCGCCCACGCCGATATTCTCATCGAAGCGCATGTCGAAGCGCACGAAGTCCTGGAAGATCACCCCAACCGCGCGGCGCAGCTGCGCGAGATCGTACTCGCGGATGTCGACCCCCTCGAGCAGAATGCGCCCCTCCGTCGCGTCGTAAAGCCGCGGCAGCAGCTTCGTCAGCGTGGTCTTCCCCGCCCCGTTCTCGCCGACCAGCGCGATCCGCTCCCCCGGCTTGAGCGCGAAGCTAATGTGGCGCACCGCCCATCGCTCGCTGTCCGGATAGCGAAAGCCGACATCCTCGAACACGAATCCCTGCGTGATGACGCCCGGCACGGAGCGGCTCCCGCTCGCCGTCGTGATCGTCGGCTTCATCTCGAAGAAGTCGAAGAGATCCTTGAGATAGAGGCTCTGCTCCGATATGTCGCTCGCATTCGAGAGCAGCCGCTGCACGATGTCCCGGCTCCGGCCGAACGACGCCTCGAGGAAGGGCAGCGAGCCGATGGTGATCGTGCCGCCGATCGTGCGCGCGAGGATCACCACGTATGCAGCGTAGTAGCCGAGCGTCCCGAAGATCGAGAGCGCGCTGCTCAGGATCCCCTTCTTGATCGACAGCCGCTTGTTGTCTTCGTAGAACTTGTTTGCCAGCACGCGATAGCGGTCGACGATCCACCCGGCGATCCCGAACATCTGCACTTCCTTCGCGGTCACATCGCTCGCGCCCACATAGCGTAGATAGTCGAGCTGCCTGCGCTCGGGCGTGTATCGAAACAGGAGCGAATACTCGAGCCCAGCGAAATGCGTCTCGCCGAGGAAGCTCGGTAGCACCGCCACCGCGAGGAGCACCAGCAGCCACGGGCTGTACACCGCGAGCGCAGTGCCGAGCGTGAGCAGCGTCAGCGTGTCCTGCCCCATCGTGAGCAGCTCGGAGAGAAGACCGATACGCCCAACGGTCTGCCGCCGCGCGCGCTCGAGCTGATCGTAGAATTTCGGATCCTCGAACTGAGCGAGATCGAGCGTCGCTGCGTGTTCCATCAGGCGGATGCTCGTGTGAATCGAGAAGAGATCGCCGAGCAGGCTCTCGACGAGCGACGAGGCACGTCCGAGCAGATCGCCGCCGAAGACAATGCCGATCTCGGCCGCTACGAGATGCCAGAGCGGCGTCGCCGACCCGTGCGTATCGCGCAGTGCGACGACGCGATCGATGATGAGCTTCCCGATCCAGAGCCCCGCGACCGGAACGAATGCCCGCGCGACGCGGAGCACGGTCATGATCAGGGTGTACGGCGGGTGCGTATGCGACACCAGCTTGATGAGCTTCGGCACGTACCGAAGCGCACGGACGCGGTCGCCCCACGTGGGATCGGGAACCGGAGTGGCGGGAGGTCGTCCGCGGCGTGCAGGAGGCATCAAGGAAAACTAGCGCGTGGCCGGAGTTGTTCCGTGTTAACGAGAACATGCGCCAGACGTCTACCGTGTACTCTCTGGAGAGAACACAATGCGTTCCACCTCACGCTCCGCAACGCTGGCGCTCGTGCTCGCGCTCGCCGCCTGCAGCTCCGCGCAATCCGGAACCGGGCGCGTCGCCACCGCCTCATCGAGCGGCGAGCTCGCGCAGGGTGTGCGCGAGCAGACTGCTGACGAGCAGGTGAAGCAGGCGCTCAACCGCGTCTCCTTCGGCGCGCGGCCGGGCGACGCCGAGCGTGTGCGCGCGATGGGCGTCGACAAGTGGATCGAGCTGCAGCTCTCACCCGGGAAGATCGACGATCGCTCGGCCGAGCAGTTCGTCGCCAAATTTCCGGTGCTCGCGATGAGCCCCGCGCAGCTGCTCCAGGATTATCCCCAGCCGAACCAGCTCATCCGCGAGAAGCGCCGGGAGATGGCGCGGAACGGCGAGACTGTGCTGCGCGACTCGAGCGGCAGCAAGTTCTCGGGTCTCGACTTCACCGCCGCCGACTCCGCACGCTACAAGGAGGCCGGGCGCCTCTCGCGGCAGATGCTCGTCGAGCTCCAGACCGCAAAGGTCGCGCGCGCAGTGATCGGCGACCGGCAGCTGGAAGAAGTGATGGTCGACTTCTGGGAGAATCATTTCACCGTCTTCGCCGGTAAGGGTCCCGAGCGCTACTTCCTCGGCCAGTTCGAGCGCGACGCGATTCGCCCGCACGCACTCGGAAAGTTCCGCGATCTGCTCGGCGCCGTCGCGAAGAGCCCGGCGATGCTCTACTACCTCGACAATTGGGAGAGCACCGTCGAGGCGGATCGCCCCTCCCTCGTGCTGCGCGCGAATCGCGGAGGCGGCAACGGCCGCGGCAGAACCGCGATAGTGCGGAACGCGCGTCTCGAGGCTATGGGGAAGGACACGACGAAGAAGCCGCGCGCGCGCGGGCTCAACGAGAATTATGGACGCGAGCTGCTCGAGCTGCACACGCTCGGCGTAGACGGCGGCTACACGCAGGCGGATGTCGTGAGTGCGGCGCGCGCATTCACGGGCTGGACGGTGGAGAAGCCGCGCGAGGATGGATCGTTCGCCTTTCGTCCCGCGCTGCACGATGCCGGAGCGAAGAGCTTTCTCGGCCACACGCTCGCGCCGAATCGCGGCATCGAGGATGGCGAGCAGGTGCTCGACATCGTCGCGACGGCGCCCGCCGCCGCGCACTTCGTAGCGACCAAGCTCGTGCGCCGGTTCGTGAGCGACTCTGTGCCAGCCGAGCTCGTCGATCGCGTCGCGAACACGTTCACACGCACCGACGGCGACATTCGCGAATGCCTGCGCACGATCTTCACGTCCAGCGAGTTCTTCTCGCGCGCCGCGTACAAGGCGAAGGTCAAGTCGCCGTTCGAGCTCGTGGTGAGCGCGCTTCGAGTCGTCGGCGCGAGGGCCGACAGCACGCCGCGCACTGCGCAGATGATCGCGAAGCTCGGCCAGCCGCTCTACGGACACCTCGCGCCGAACGGCTACCCCGAGCGCGGCGACGCGTGGATCAACACCGGCGCCATCCTCGCGCGAATCAACTTCGGGCTCGTCGTCGCATCGGGGAAAGTGCCCGGCGCATCGCTGGCCGAGTGGACGGATGGAGCGCAGCTGCAGTCGCTGCCGCACGGCGCGCAGGTCGACGGCATCATCCGCTCGATACTCGGCGGCGAGGCATCGCCCGATACGCGAAGGGTGCTCGAGAGCGGCGTGAACCCGATGGCGAGCGACAGCGCATCGGCGGCGACGAAGCTCACCGGATTCGAAAACATTGTCGGGCTCGCGCTCGGCGCTCCCGAATTTCAGCGAAGGTAGCTCATGCAGCGACGTGTCTTTCTCAAGTCGGGCGCGCTCGCGCTCGTGACGATGGGACTTTCTCCGTCATTCCTCAGGCGCATGGTATACGCGCAGGGGATGCCCGCGCCGCAGAAGGGGAAGGTGCTCATCTGTCTCTTCCAGCGCGGCGCCGCCGATGCGCTCAACATCGTGGTACCGCATGGCGACGCGAGCTACTACGCGTTGCGCCCGAACATCGCGATCGCGCGCCCCGGCGCGGCGGATGGCGCGATCGATCTCGACGGTTACTTCGGACTGCATCCATCGATGGCGCCGCTCAAGCCGCTCTGGGACCGCGGGATGCTCGCGCCGGTGCATGCGGTCGGAAGCCCGAGCAGCACGCGCTCGCACTTCGACGCGCAGGACTACATGGAGAGCGGCACTCCTGACGTGAAAGGCACGCCGGATGGATGGCTCAATCGCTTTCTGGCAACGAAGGGCACGTGCGACGAGTGCAAGGTGCCCGCGTCGCCATTCCGCGCGGTCGCGTTCGCGCAGCAGACGCCGCGCATCATGGAAGGTCCCGCGCCGACGATCGCGATGTCGAGCCTCAACGATTTCACGATTCGCGCGACGGGATCCGATGTGGAGCGGCTCGAGGCGCTCTACCGCACGGGCTCCGCGGATCTCATCCACGGCGCTGGCGCGGAGACCTTCGATGCGGTGAAGATGCTGAAGGAGGCGAATCCGCAGCGATATGCGGCCGAGCATGATGCGATTTATCCGAAATCTCCCTTTGGGCAAAGTCTGAAGCAGATCGCGCAGCTCGTGAAGGCGGATGTCGGGCTCGAGATCGCGTTCGCGGATGTTGGCGGATGGGACACGCACGTCAATCAGGGAGGCGCGACCGGGCAGCTCGCGAACCGACTGGGGGATTTCGCGCAGGCGATCGCGGCGCTCGTGACGGATCTCGGCGACCGGATGGATGACGTCGTTATCATGACGATGTCGGAGTTCGGGCGGATGGCGAAGCAGAACGGGAATGGCGGAACCGATCACGGACACGCGGGCGCGCTGTTCGTGATCGGCGGTCACGTGCAGGGACACAAGGTGCACGGAAAGTGGCCAGGGCTCGCGCAGGAGCAGCTCAACGAAGGGCGCGACCTCGCACTGACGACGGATTTCCGCGCCGTGTTCTCGGAGGTCGTGCACAAGCATATCGGAGCGACCCGTACGGATGCTCTCTTCCCGGGATTCACGAGCACGACCGCGGTGGGTGTGGTGTAAATTTTTGTCTATGGTGCGGAGGTATCGGCGCAGCCACGTCGATCGTCTCCGGCATACCTGCACTTGCGAGCTGGGATGATTATTCTTCCGGCCACCCCGCCCCGTTACAAGGAAATCAATGTTTCGCGCCTCACGCTTCACGGCCTCGCTACTCATGGCATGTCTCGCCTGCCAAGGGTCCTCACGCAGTGCGACCGTCAGCACCAGTGCGCAGGGCGACGTCGCGCGCACAGGCACCATCGCCGTGACGAGCGCGAAGACGGATGGGCGGGTGCCGAACGAGCTCGGACGCATCGCGATTCTCGAGTACCATCTCCTCGGCGACAGCGACAGCCGCTGGCACGTCGCGCGCAATCATTTTCGGCGCGACCTCGAGCGGTTGTACGCGGGCGGCTATCGCCCGGTGACGGTTGCGGAGATGATCGACAGAAAGATCGATCTGCCGGCAGGGATGTCGCCGGTCGTCTTCACCTTCGACGATGCGGGTCCTTCGCAGTTCAGCTACATCGAGCACGACGGAAAGCTCGACATCGATCCGAACAGCGCCGTCGGAATCTGGCTCGCCTTCCACAAGGAGCATCCCGACTGGCGGAACAAGGCGACGTTCTGCATGCTGTCTGGGGGCGCGGCCGGCCACGCATTCTTCGGCGAGAAGGGGATCGACGGGCAGAAATCGGAGTGGCGCTTCCGGAAGATCAGGTATCTCGCTGAGCAGGGCTTCGAGCTGTGCGGGCACACGCTCTGGCATGCGAACCTCGGGAAGTACAGCGATGCGGTCGTGCAGGAGCAGATCGCGCGCGGAACGCTGGCGATCGATTCGGCGGTGCCGGGCTATCGCGTTCGCACCTTCGCGCTGCCGCTTGGCGTGTGGCCGAAGAACCGCGCACTCGCGGTTGCGGGTGAGTGGAAGGATCCCCGCGGTGGGCACATCGCGCGTTACGACTTCGACGCGGTGCTCGAGGTCGCGGGTGGACCGGCGCGGAGTCCATACGATCCTGCGTTCGATGCGAAGCGCCTGCCGCGCGTGGAGGTATTTGCGAACCAGCTCGAGCAGATGCTCGACAGACTGGATCGGAGCGGAGCGCGCTATGTGAGCGACGGAGATCCGCAGACTGTGGCGCGACCAGTGGGATCCACCGTCGCGTTGGGCCGCGCCGCCCACTGACGCTCGGCCGCTGGCGCACATCATATAGTGAGTGCGCAGACGTGCGGAAATAACTGGCGGGAATTAGGGCGGGAATCATACAAATACTGTCCTAAAGTTTGACAGTGGCTAATTAATGCCGCCCGTTTTCGCTTCCCACAAAAGATTGTCCGAAATTGTCATGTGAAAGTCCTAAAATCGTGCTTGTTGCTACCGATACTGACTTGCAAGTTGATCGCTCGCCCAAGGCGAAAAGACCGACACGGAGGAGTGAATGAGTAGTATCGCGCGCCCGTTGGCCCACATGCCGTACTTCGAAAAGCTGGCAGAGCTTGCCAATGACACCCCCGAGTGGCGCAGTGTGAGCGCCGCCCTTGTGATGTTGAGGCTGTTCGACAGCTGGATGACGACTGGGGCTGAGGCGGTCTTCGACGACGCGCCCGGACTGAATGCGGTGCGGGATCAGATCGCGGCCATGGACATTCACGATACGACACGCGGTCTGCTGTCGAGCATCGTCGAGTCGATGGTGATCGCCGAGCAGCCGCGCATCGTGACGGTGGCGCCACGACTGATGGCTTATGCGCGAGCGTTACAGCACGCTGCGAAATGGCAGCTGGCGGCGGATATTTATCGCACGGTTCTGTCGTACGCGAAGCCGATCGGCGATGCGGAGACGGTGATCCAGGCGAACATGCAGCTCGGGCGCTGCTTGCGCGTTCTAGCCGAGTGGGATGAGTCGCTGACGTGCTTCGCCGCGGCGTCGCAGGTTGCGACGATGACCGACGACGTGATGAGCATCCTGCGCGCACGAATTCAGGAAGCGAATATTTCCATCGATCGCGGAAATCTGCCGCATGCAGAAGTGCTGCTCGACGAAACGATCGTTCAGGCGAAAGAAGCGGGCCTCTCGGAAGTACGTGCGACGGCGATCCATGATCGCGCCCGCGTCGCTTCACGTCGAGGGCGCTATGAAGACGCGGTCGTGATGCAGTATGAGGCGCTGAAGGGTGTCCGCAATCAAATGGCACGCGATCGCGTGTTGAACGATTTGGGAGCGAGCTTCGCGCAGCTGGGCATCTTTACTGCCGCACGGGACGCATTTCTGGTCGTTGCTGCCACGGCACAGGAGCAGTACATGCGCTGGACGGCCACGCTCAACTTGCTCGACGTCGCCGTGCAGGAACGAAGGGAGACGCTCGTCGAGCAGTACCGTCGTGATCTCGACGGAGCCGCACTGCCACCCACGCTGCTGACATACTACTTCATCTACATGGCGCAGGGACATCGTGCGTTCGATCAGCTTCCGCTCGCGAAGGCCGCAGTCAATCGCGCAATCGAAGTGGCCACGCAGAATCAGCTAGGCCAGCTTCGCTTCGAAGCTGAAGAGCTGTTCGGTGAGCTCGAAAGTCAGGAGCTCGACGAAGTTCGCGAGACACGTAAGGCGGAGCGGAAGGCGACGTGGTCTTCAGAGGTGGATGGGATTGCGACTGCTCTACATGAGCTTCGCACTATGGCAGGGGTTCAGGAGTAGAAACGACAAAGGGTTCCGGGTTACAGCCCGGAACCCCATGTCGAACGGATCTGAAGGCTTACTTGGGGCCGCAGCCGCTACCAACCGTAATCGCGCAATCCTGGCTGGGTGCGGTCGGGGAGGTGCAGGCGGCAAGAGCAAAGGAGGTCAGGACAACGGCGATCAGGGTGATTTTGCGGACGATCATGGCGACCTCGAAGGGATCAAGTTGTAATTGGCGTTGCGACTTGATCCGAAGCTACGGTAGCGAGAATTGTCGTAAACACACATTTTCGGACACCGATGTGCTGTTTTAGGACAATTATGCGCCGACCGTCGTGGAAGTCCTTGCCCGCCTATCTGCCCCACTCGCCGCCCAGCTGCAAATCGCCCTCGCGGGGGAACACTCCCTCACGGTAGTCGATGGCTGGGGCGCGCTGTTGCTCGCCATCCGCGAGCGTCCTGTGGATCTGGTCGTATTGGATCCGCGGACCTCCGGAGGGCTCGAATTGGGGCAAGCTCGTGAACTGCTCGCTCGGCACCCGACCCTGCCAGTGGTGATCTACACCACGCTGGCGGCGGATTCGATGCAGGCGACGGTGATGCTCGCGAAGCTCGGCGTTCAACACGTCGTTCTCCGCGGCTTCGACGACGAGCCCAGTCGCTTTCGGCTCATGCTCGATCAGCTTCCCGCGGCGCGGCTCAGCGACTCCGTTCTGCAGCACGTGCTTCCGTATTTGCACGACGTTCCGGCGATGTTCGTCCGCGCGGTCACGAGACTATTCGAGGCGCCGCAGGAGTTCGAGGATGTCGAAGACCTCGCGCGGATGGCCGGGATGACGAGACGCAGTCTGGATCGATGGTTCGAACGCCGAGGCTTGTCCTCTGCCCGTACGATGATCCTCGTCGCCCGCCTCACGCGGGCGAAGCACTACATGGGCGATCCGGGATTTCTGCTCGAGGACATCGCGAAGAAGCTCGGCTACAGCTCGATTCGGGTGTTCGCACGACAGGTTCGCACAGCCACCGGGATGACCCCGTCGACCATGCGTTCCGCGTTCACGAGGGAAGAGTTCACATTGAGAATGGCGGCGCTCGTCTGCCGCCCCGGAGATGTATCAGGTGAATCGGAGCAGGCGCTGAATGAGTGATCATTCGCAAGCGACACGTATTCTGGTCGTCGACGACGAACATTCCATATGCCGCGCGTTGCAGATCAGCTTTACGCGCGCGGGCTACGATGTGCGCGCGGTCGAGTCGGCCGACGACGCGGTGCTGCTGTTGCATCGCGAGCACTTCGACTGCCTCGTGGTCGACTTGCGCATGCCGGAAATGGGTGGCGATGAGCTGTTCGAGATCGCCGCGTCGGTTCAGCCGCATCTGCGCCAGCGCACGATCATCACAACCGGCGATGGCAGCGAGCGCGCCCACGAGCTGATCGCCGCCTGCGGCTGCGCCTCACTCGGCAAGCCCTTCGATCTTCGCGATCTCCTCGATCTCACGCGGCAGCTTACTCTCCGCGCTCGCGAAGAACGCGCGTAGCTCACCGCGTCGCTGATCGCGCCGTCGCTACAGCGTCCAGCTCCTGAGGGTTTTGAGCGCACTTTCCACCGCTGCGCGCTGCTCGGGATTCGTCGCCTTCCGTCTTAGAAACTCATAACTTCGAATCGCGAGCTGCAGCGCCTCGCGATCGCGCTCGCCGGATGCGAGCCCCGTCGCGTTGTCCGCGAGGCTCGCACGCGCGAGGTCATCGTCCGGGAATCGCTCGACCACCTGCTTCCACCGCATCATGCGCTCGCGAGGCACGCCCTCGGTGAGCGCCCAGAGATGCCACGCCCCGCGATTCTCCGGATCCGCCGCCAGCGCGCGCGCCGCGAGCTCGCCCGTCGCCTCGGCGCCGCGCCCCGTGAGCCAGTACGAGTTTGCCAGGATGACCAGCGCGCGTGCGTCGTGGGGCCGCACAGCCACGATCTTCTCGTACAGCGGCCCCGCGACCTCGGGGAGCGCGAGATACGGCTCCGCGGCCCGAGCGAGCACCTCCGCATCGGTGACGTCCGCTACCGCGAGCAGTCGCTCCAGCAGAACGCCGTAGTCGTTGGTCTCGTGGTATGTTGAAACGGCGGCCGAGAGCTCCGCGACGGGATCGATTGATAAGTGGCTCATGACTTACCGAATTTACCGTCTCTGCAGGAGTGACGTCAGCCGTGACTGAAGCATCGAACGATTCGTCAATTCCACAGGACGCTCAGCGCCGCGAGGACCTTCAGCGCATCACTGCGCTCGTGCAACATTCGTTGAACAATCCGTTGGCCGCCCTCCTCGCCGAGGCGCAGCTCCTGGGCATGGAGACGCTGGATCCGGAGCACCGGGCGGCGGTGGATCGCATGACGGAGCTGGTGCGGCGATTGATCACGCTGGTCCGCGATCTGGACAGCAAGGTCAGCGACAGGACGTTTCCCAGATGACGTGCAGGGTGGATGGCGGCGTGGCGTAGGGTCTACCCTTCGTGGTGCTACGTCATGTTACCTGAAGCCCTCACGCCAGGGCGCCTTCGGGCGCCGGGACGGCGCCAGAACGAAAGAGAGGGTTGCGCATTCGCCCCAATCAAGTGATACTCTCTGCATCGTCGGCACGCCGACGGTGGCCACAAAACTACGAAGCAGAGCGAGCCAACTGACGCAGGTTGTCGGCGGCTCGCTGCACGTTTGGCTGATCGTGGTATGTGTGTCGAAGGGCGGCTCGCGTGAAATATCCGCGGCCAGGATCGGATGACATCGCGCGCCGCACTGGGCGGCGCCAACTCCAGTGTTATCGCTCAAGAAGCGTTTCGTTTCCCGATATGCGGGTCGCGTCACGCGTGTACGAATTTCACCTCATGACACCTTTCGCTGCATGAACGAACGTCGACGCCCGACCCGGCGCGGTCGCGGACACCGTCCGCCCAACCGCACCCAGCTCGACTCGAATACCGAGTCCAGCCCCTATCGTGATGACTCCTCACTGCCCGCGCCGAGCGACACCGCGCTGCCGGATTCGAGGCCGGCCCCGTCTTCCGACGGCGGCGATTCAGGAGTTCCCGCCACGCCCCAGCAGCAGCCTCCCCACAATCCGTCGTCGCAGCCTGCAGTGCAGCCCGCGTCGCAGCCCGCAGCGCAAAACGATCGCGGCGACCGAGGTGGAGAGCCCCGCTACAACAACAACAGGAATCATCAGACTCGCGGCGAGCGTGAGGACAATCGCGGCAATCGCGAGCAGGGGAACAGCCGCGACAACAACAGCCGCGACAACGCAAACCGCGACATGAGCAACAACGCCAACGGCCGCCGCGGTCGCCGCGGTCGCCAGCGCACTGGGCCGCGTCCCGAGCAGCAGTCGAACGCGCCCGTCTCGATTCTCGTCGCCGACGGAACCACCACCGGATGGTTCGATACGGCTCGCGAGGGCGGCTTCATTCGCCGCGCGGAAGAGAGCTACCTCCCGTCGCCCAACGATGCATTCGTTCCACCGCAGCTCGTGAAGCAGTTCGCGATTCGCCGCGGCGATCTCCTCGAAGCGACAACTGGGCGCGACCAGCGCGGCCGGCTCGCCGTCGCGGAAGTGAAGTCGCTCAACGGGGGCGACCCCACGAGCGTGCTGCGCCGCCCCGATTTCAGCTCGCTCATCGCATCGTATCCCGAGCGCAAACTGACGCTGGAAACCGGGCAGTCGCCCAAGATCAGCCCCGAGCTCACGCGCCGCGCGATCGATCTCATCGCGCCGATCGGCTACGGGCAGCGCGCGCTCATCGTCGCCCCGGCACGCGCGGGAAAGACGATGCTGCTGCAGGCGATCACCGAAGGAATCGCGATCAATCATCCCGAGGCGACGCTGCTCGTGCTCCTCGTCGACGAGCGTCCCGAGGAAGTGAGCGAGATGATCGAATGGGGCCGTGGCGAAGTCGTCGCGTCGAGCTTCGACATGCCGGCGGAGCGCCACGTCGACGTGGCGGACATGACGCTCGAGCGCGCACGCAGGCTCGTCGAGCAGGGAAAGGACGTCGTCATCGTGCTCGACTCGATCACACGACTCGCGCGCGCACACAACACCGCGGAGCGTGGCACCGGACGCACGTTGAGCGGCGGTCTCGATGCCACCGCAATGGCGAAGCCGAAGGCATTCTTCGGCTCCGCGCGCTCGGTCTCTCCGGCGAACGGCGGCGGCTCGCTCACGATCATCGCGACCGCACTGGTCGAGACGGGATCGCGAATGGACGACGTGATCTTCGAGGAGTTCAAGGGCACCGGCAACAGCGAGATCAAGCTCGATCGCGGCCTCGCCGAGAAGCGCGTGTTCCCGGCAATCGATGTGGCCACGAGCGGCACTCGGCGCGAGGACAAGCTGTTCCGCCCCGACCAGATCGACGCGATCTTCACACTCCGCCGCGGGCTGCAGCAAATGCCGCCGCAGGCCGGAATGGAGTGGTTGATCAAGCGCATCCAGAACACCGCCAACAACGACACGCTGCTCGCCGGACTGTAGCCGGACAGCGCGGACGAGCCCGGCCTACCGCTTGCATTAGAGGCCCCCATATGGGCCGCCCTGGTAATGCATTGCGCGCGCACTTTCGTCTGGTGCTCGCACTCTCCGCGCTGTTGTATGCGCGGGAGCTTTCCGCGCAGGCTGCTACGACCAGTCGGCCTCCGGATCAGTCGAGCAAGCAGGTCGAGCTGTCCCGGAAGGCTGCCGACGAGCGCACCCATCCCGTTGTGGATGAGGTCAAGTACATTGGGCCCACCAAGAAGGCGATCGACGTCGGCGACATGGAGGGCGGGCAGGCCACCAAGGCATCGGGCTGCCGGAGCATGCTGCTCAGGCCCTTCTGCCTGCTCACGAAGTCGCATCTGGTCTACGACACGCGGACTCTAGACCACATCGAGCTGGCCCGCGATGTCGTCCGTATCAAGGTGTACTACTACAAGCGCGGCTATCGCGAGACCGAAGTGGACACGACGGTCACGCAAGCGCGGGCGCACAGCAACCACGTGCGCGTGACGTTCAAGATCACCGAAGGGCTTCCCCTGATGGTCGATTCCCTCGTCGTGCTGCGACCGTCGGACACGGTGCTCACGGACAAGGAAGTCGGCCACGCGGTGCTGCTGCACGCCGGCCATCCGCTCAACCTCGTCGACCTCGACACGTCGCACGTGCGGCTGCGCGACGTCCTGTGGAACAAGGGCTACGCGGATGCGATCATCTCGGACACGATCCAGGTGCACGACAGCGCGCGCACTGCCGAGGTGACGATCAAGGTCGATCCGAGGTGGGTGGCCACGGTGGAGTCGGTGACCGTACACGGTGACTCGATCCTCCCGCCGACGATCGTGAAGAAGATGATCACGCTCAAGCCGGGGAACATCTACAAGCGCGACAACGTGATCGAGAGCCAGCAGGCGCTCTACAGCTCAAATCTCTTCCGCCGCGCGACGATCGTGCTTCCGCCGCGAGGCGACAGCGCTAAGCTCATCGACATCAACGTCGACGAGGCGCGGCTGCATGCGGTGAGGCTGAGCGCGGGCTTCAACACGGTCGACTTCGTGCAGACCGAAGGGAAGTACACCGACTACAACTTCTTCGGCAACGCGCGCCGTCTCGACCTTCATTTGGTGCTTTCGAATCTTCTCGCGCCAGCGCTCAATGGCACGGGAATTTTTCGCGATGTGCTGGCGGACAACGGGTTGCCGGGCGATTCGTCGGGTGCGTATCTCAAGCCGACCTTCCAGGCGAGCATCGACGTCACGCAGCGGTGGTTCGGCGACCCGCGCAACACGGTAGGGCTGGGGCTGTTCGCGCATCGCACGAGCGCGCCCGGGATCTACATCGACAATGGGTATGGCGCGAGCTTCTCGTTCACACGCAACGTCGCGCCTCGCACGCCGCTGAGTCTCGTGTATCGCTACGAGCTCACGCAGGTGCAGGCGGGCGACGTCTACTTCTGCGTGAACTACGGAGTCTGCGAGCAAACGACGATCGGGCTGCTGCGGAATCGCAACGCGCTGTCGCCGGTCTCGCTCGACTACTACATCGACCGCACCAACGACGAGTTCAATCCATCCGACGGCTACGCGGCGCGCGCCGATCTGGAGCACGCGTCGAAGTACACGCTTTCGGATTTTCGCTACAATCGCGCGTCCGGCGAGGCGTCTATCTTCCGCGCCTTCGGGAAGTCGGTGCTCGCGGGGCATCTGCGCGGCGGCTGGGTGCGCGCGATGTCGTCATCCAGCACGACTTCGGGCACCGGGCTGAGCGACATCCTGCATCCGCGGAAGCGCTTCTATGCCGGCGGCGCGAACTCCGTGCGCGGTTACGGCGAGAATCAGCTCGGCCCGCGCATCCTCACGATCGATCCGGCGAAGCTGATCGCGGCGGGGTGTACGACGGCGATGATCTCGGACGGGACATGCGTCCCGTCCACTACACACGGCATGGACTCGCGTGGACACGACGTAACGATCAGCTCCAGCGACTTCAATTCGCTTCCCACCGGCGGCACATCGCTGCTCGAAGGGAGTATTGAATATCGCTTCCCATTCGTGATGAAGAACCTGCAGGCGGCGGTCTTTCTCGACGCGGGATATGTCGGCGCCGGTGGCTCGGATGTCACGAAAGGGAAAGCCGCCGTGACGCCGGGCTTCGGCGTGCGCTACCTCTCTCCAGTCGGACCGATTCGCGTGGACCTCGGATTCAGACCCTCGGTTAGCGACGAGCTCGCAGTGATCACCGAGGTCGTCGATCCCGACGGCACGCGTCGTTTGGTGCAGCTCGGCAAGTTCGACTACAATCCGGTCGAAAGTGGCAGCGGGATATCGAAGGTGCTGAACCACTTCGCACTGCATCTCTCGATCGGGCAGGCCTTCTGATGTGGAAGATCCTGAAGATCGCGGGAATCACGATCGCGGCGATCGCGCTGCTCATCGTGCTCGCGATTCTCGGTCTCACGAACACCGACATCGGACGCGAGCGTGTTCGGCGGATAGCGGTGAGCGCGATCAACAAGAGCGTGCACGGGGTCACGCGCATCGGCCGCGTGGATGGCGACCTCCTGCGCGGCGTTACGCTGCGCGATGTGTCCATCACGGACAGCGCCGGCGGACCGTTCTTCGCGTCGCCACTCGTGCAGGCGCGCTACTCGATCGGCAACTTCCTCTCGAAGCACATCATCATCGACGCCCTCGGCGTCACGAAGCCCGAGGTCGTGCTCGACAAGAAGCCGGGCGCCGAGTGGAATTTCACGACGCTGTTCGCGAGCGCGGACACGTCGAAGAAGGCGGCGACGCGGGGCTTCGGCTCCTGGATCACGCTGCACAACGTGCGCATGACCGACGGTCACATCCTGGTCCGCACGCCGTGGACGCCGGGCGACTCGCTCTCGAAGGCCGCGCGCGACAGCGTGTTGCGCGAGACGCTCGCCGGGAAGACGCGACAGCACGTGATCGAGGCGCCCGGCGGCTATCAGACGGTGATGGAGTTCAGCAACGTGCAGGCGGCGCTTCCGCGCATGCGGATCGCGGACCCCGACAGCATGACGCGCGTCTTCCAGGTCGGCTCGCTCGCAATGCGCGCGGCGCTCTTCAATCCGCCCGACGCCGATGTGCGCGACCTGCACGGCACGATCTACATGGCGACTGACTCGCTCTGGTTCCGCGGGCTCTCGGCATCGCTCCCGAACACGCAGCTGCACGGTGACGGCACGTACATGCTCACGTCGGGTGACCTCGACGCGAGCTTCCATGCTGCGCCGCTGGCACTCGCCGATCTCGCCTTCGCGTATCCGCACGTGCCCACCAGCGGGACGGGCTCACTCGATTTCGTCGCCTCGATGCGTCATGCGGGGGAGAGCGACTACAGCGCCAGGAACATCGACCTCACGGTTGATGGCGGCACGCTCGAGGGACGGCTCGCACTCGCCATGGGTCAGGGTGCCGGTGAGCTGCGCCTGCACGACACCAAGCTTGCCTTCGCGCAGATCGACACGCGAACCATCGAGCAACTCGTCCCCGGCGTGAAGGTTCCGCGTCGTGGGCTGCTCACAGGCCATACCACACTCGCCGGCACCACGGCTGCGATGAAGGTCGATGCCGATGTCGCCTTCACCGAGCCGCGCTCCGGGACGAGCCGGGTGCTCGTGGTCGGCGTCGCGGGCTCGGGCCGCGACGGCTTCGTCGCGAAGGATCTGAAGGTCACGATCACGCCGCTCCAGATGGGGCTCGCGCGCGTCTTCGATCCTTCGCTTCCGATCGGCGGCGTGATAACCGGCACCGTCACCGTCGATGGATCGCTCGCGGGACGCATGACGGCGAAGGCCGACATCGCACATCGCGAGGGAGCCGAGCTCACGAGGATGGTCGCGAACGGAGAGGTGGTGCGCGGCGGCAAGGACGGCGTGACGGTGGACATGCGCTTCGATCCGATCTCGCTGATCACCGCGGGAAAGTTCGCGCCGGCGCTCGGGCTCCGCGGCACGGCCACAGG
>JACCWE010000166.1 GCA_013697785.1 Gemmatimonadaceae bacterium | reverse complement strand
GTGCGAAATATCTGGTCGGACATCACGCCCAACTCGGCGCGCTTCGAGCAATCATTTTCGGACGATGGTGGAAAGAGCTGGGAGGTGAACTGGATCGCGACGGATACGCGCGTGCGGGATGCGTCCACCACCGGGCTCCCTCCGGACCTCGCGAAGGCGGTCAACGATTACGACGAGGCGCAGGTGCACAACGATGTCCCCGCGCTCGCGAAGCTGGTCGCCGACGACTTCGTGCTCGTGAACTCGGATGCCTCAGTCGAGAACAAGCAGCAGTACCTCGCCGACTTCAGGCTGCCGGGATTCAAGATCGATCCTTACGTGAGAGAGCAGCCTGTAGAAAAGGCGTGGGGCGACGCCGCACTGATCGCGGGACTCGTACATTTGAGCTGGACGCAGGACGGCAAGCACCAGACGCGTACGTTGCGAATCGCCTACGCGTGGGCGAAGCGTGCAGGTCGTTGGCAGGCAACGTACGGGCAAGTCACGCGCGTACCCTAGCGTATCGAAGATCCATATTAGAAGTGCCTCTCCGCTCTAGCGCTTCGTGAGCGAGCCCAGAACGCCGCGCAAAATCGAGCGCGTGATCGTGGAGCCGGCGCTTCGTGCGGCGCTCTTCGCCATGAGATCCACGAGCCCATCGTGTTTGCCGCCTCGCGGACCCGTCGTTCCGAATATCAGTCCGCCCAGTCCGCTCAGCGCGCCGCTCATGGCGCTCGGCGCACTCGGCGCGGGCGGCGCGAACGGTCCTCCGGCAGCGTTCGGCGCAGTAGCGGCACCCGGCGCGGCCGCCGCATTCGCGCGCGCCTGCAGCATCTCCTGCGCCGACTCGCGGTCGACTTCCTTCTCGTACACGCCTGCTACCACCGAGCTCGCGATGAGTGCCTTGCGTTCAGCCGGCGTGATCGGCCCGATTTGCGAGCCCGGCGGATAGACCCACGCGCGCTCGGTCACGGTCGGCGTGCCCTTCGCATCGAGAAACGATACGAGCGCCTCGCCGACGCTGAGCTCGAGAATCACCTTCTGGATGTCGAGCTTCGGATTCGGGCGCATCGTGTCCGCCGTCGTCTTCACCGCCTGCTGATCGCGCGGAGTGAATGCGCGCAGCGCGTGCTGCACACGATTGCCGAGCTGGCCGAGCACCTTGTCGGGAACGTCGATGGGATTCTGCGTGATGAAGAACACGCCGACACCCTTCGAGCGGATCAAACGCACCACCTGCTCGACTTTCTCCATCAGCGGCGCCGGCGCATCGGTGAACAGCAGGTGCGCCTCGTCGAAGAAGAACACGAGCTTTGGTTTCTCCGGATCGCCTACTTCGGGAAGGTGCTCGAACAGCTCGGACAGCAGCCACAGAAGAAAGCACGCGTACAACCGCGGGCTGTTCATGAGCTTGTCGGCTACCATGATGTTCACGACGCCCTTTCCGTCGACGGTCTGCATGAGATCGTCGATGTTGAGCATGGGCTCGCCGAAAAAATGCGCGCCGCCCTGCTGCTCTATCTGCAGCAGCCCACGTTGTATCGCGCCGACGCTCGCGGCCGAGACGTTGCCATACTTGGTCGTGAGCTGCGACGCGTTGTCGCCGATGAACTGAAGCATCGCGCGCAGGTCCGCGAGGTTGAGCAGCAGCAACCCATTGTCGTCGGCGACCTGAAAGACGATCGCGAGCACGCCTTGCTGCGTCTCGTTCAGATCGAGGAGGCGGCCGAGGAGGAGCGGGCCCATGTCGCTGACCGTGGCGCGCACGGGATGTCCCTGCTCGCCGAACACGTCCCAGAACGTCGCGGGACATGCGCCCCACTTCGGCTCGGGAAGGTCGAGCGTCTTGAGTCGCGCGGCCATCTTCTCGTTCATGGCGCCGGCCTTCGCGATTCCACTCAAATCGCCCTTCACATCCGCCACGAATACGGGCACCCCAATGCGCGAGAAGTGCTCGGCTATCACCTGCAGCGTCACGGTTTTGCCCGTACCGGTGGCGCCGGTGATGAGGCCGTGACGATTCCCCATGGCGGGGAGGAGCGCGAGGTCGGTGTCGCCCGCGCGGGCGATGATGAGTGGGTCAGTCATGCGGAGAAGGATGGATGCGCGGGGGTGCGCAGGTCAACATTGCGGCGGAGTCAGCGGGCTCGCGCGGCCTCGAGTAGTGCAAGACGCTTTCGTGTGGGATAAGGCATCGTGCCCTTGAGCGCGCGCCACAGGATCCGATTGAATACCGTGTCGTCGACTCGATCCTCTCGAGCAAGATCGATGTGCGCCGATGCGCGCGCGCCTGCTGCCGACGCGAGATTCAGCTCGGCGAGCGGCTGCGCCGGAGTGAGTGCGGTATACGCACGATTGTCGGGCGATGAGCGCCAGATCTCGCGGAGCGGGCGTCCGAAGTGATCGAAGTGCGAGAAGGCAGCGAGGCCGAGCATCTCCTCCATCGTCGCGAGAACATCGGTGGTATTGACGAAGCGGTGCACTACGCCGCCGCGCGCCCACGGCGAGATGACGAACATGACCGAGCGATGCGAGTCGACGTGATCCGGCCCTGCCTGCGCGTCGTCTTCGAGGACGAACACCACGGTTTTGCTCCAGAACTGCGAATGCGAGAGAGCTTCGATGATGCGGCCCAGTGCGAGGTCGTTGTCGGCGAAACACGCGCGAGGTGTGCACAGCCCGGCGCGAAGACCGGCCGTGTGATCTCGCGGAAGGTGCAGGATCTCGAGCGACGGCATTTTCGCCGCGCGCTCGTACTCGTGGAACTCGGAGATCCAGACATCCGCGCGTCGCTGGTCCGACACCGCCATGTCGAAGGGCGGATAGGAGGGATTGGTATACGGCTGGAGCGACGGCAGCATCGCGCGCACATCATGCTCGCTCCCGTCGCGCTTCGCGTCCGCGGCATCGGGGGCGCGCGGCATCACCTCGGACGCCTCACCATAGTTGCGCAGTGAGAGATGCTTGCGCGCGGCCGCATCCCAGAGATATCCGGCCACCGGATCGTCGACGTCGCCGGGCTCGTCCGGCTCAGGGCGCCGGCCACGATAGCTATCAGGCGTCGTCTTTTCGACGTAGTCGGTGACATAGCCCGCGGTGCTCCAGGGATGTCCCTGCGCGCTCACCTCCGCGTTGACGAAGAATCGATCGTACGTCCCAAATCGCTCGGCGAGCGCGTGATGATTCGGCGAGATGGCGCGGGGGAAAAATGTGAGCGAGCTGTCGCCGTCGCCGGGTAGAAGATCGCCGAGCACTTGATCGTAGGTGCGATTCTCCTTGATGATGTAGATGACGTGCTCGACCGGCGGATACTTGAAGTGCGTGCGCGGCGCGGTCCATCCATTCGACTCGGCGACGCGGTGCGATAGCATCCCGAGCGCCTCACCGCGCGCGGCCGGGACTACGGTGAGCGTGCCGTCGAGCTGGCCCAGTGTGTAGCCGCGCGGATCCTCATCTGCGCGCTTCTGATCGGGACGAGGCCCGGTGGGATTGGGACCGGCGCCGCGACCCTTGCCGTTGATCACGAGCAGCGAGTCCGCGGAATGCGCGGAATTCGGTGCGAGCACCGCGGTCGGGTACCATTCTGTTGGAATGCGACCAGCGAGCGAGTCGTCGCCGTGCGCCGTGGCGATGCCTGAGGTGAGCGCCGAGAGCTCGAACACCGCGACTGCGTTGACGTCCGCCTCGGCGACGAAGAGCCGAGTGCCGTCGGCAGAGAGGGCAAGTGCATCGGGAGTGCTGCCCTCGGCGAGATCGTCGGGCGGAGGGTCGAGCAGCCAGCGAATGACGCGTCGTGAGCGTGTGTCGACGACGGCGACGCGATCGGTGCTCGCGGAGGCGGCGAAGAGTCGGCTGCCATTCGCGGAGAGTGCGAGTGCGGATGGATGGCGACCGACATCAATGGGTCGCTCCGCTGCGAGCCGCCCGTCTGCGAGCGTGTGATATACGTCCACCGAACCGGCGCCCCAGTCGGAGACGTAGACGCGACCATCGGCGGCGGTGACGACGGCATACGGGTACGATCCGGCGCCGAGTCGCTGCACGATGCGGTGCGATGCGAGATCGACGACCGCGATCGAGTCCGCGAGATTCTCGGCGACGTAGAGCATGCGTCCGTCGTGAGAGAGCGCGAGGCCAGCGACGTAGCGTGAGCCGGGTGGTGGAGCGCTGTCGTTCGGCGCGGTGGTCGCGCTCACCATCGTGATGCTGTCGATGAGCGTCGCGGGCGTCGTCGAGGAAGCCCGCCAGGAGTAGACGTACACGCGGTCGGTAGCGCCGCCGGAAGCGTAGAGCGTCGAGCCATCGGCGCTGAAGGCGAGGCCGACGAACGCACCGGATTGCGGGAGGCGTTGAACAAGCGCGCCCGTTTCGCGGTTGACGATCTGAAGGCCCTGCTCGCGATAACCGGACAGGCTCACGACGATGATGTGTCCGTCGGGGGCGAGGAGGGCGGAGAGCGGCATGTTGCCGAGCGGAGTGGAGCGACCGGCGGGATCGAGGCGGGCGCCGGTTGGGAGGCGGGCGGTGGAGCTGAGGGACGCGGGAAGGTTGGACGGCGGCGAATCCGAGGAGCGAGAGGGGCGCGAGCAGTTCGCGACGATGAGCGCGGTCGCGAATGCAATGGTGGTGCGCGCGAGTCGCTTCGAGTGAAAGCGTGAAGTCCGGATCATGTGCTTAGGCGGGTGCGGGTCAGTGTGCACGTCGGCCAGCGATTGATATAAGGGCGATGGCGCAGCGGCCCGCAAGCGCCGTCCGTGTATCAACGAGCAATACCGGAGAAAGAACGAACGCACTTCAAACGATTCGGCGTGCGCATGCATCCAATCGAGCGACCGACCCTCATGCCAATCGTCGCGCGACGCGCTCTTGCTTAAATGTCGAAACAGCGTCGCACTCTCTCTCGTAGATGTCTTTCATGCGACACGAATACACGATGGTGCTCCTCGCGAGCGCCACGATCTGCGTTGCCGCGCGCGCGCAGCGCTCTGACAGTGTGCGCGTCTCCGCGACTACGGCTCCGGTCGCTCGCGCTGAGCGCCGAATTGGCGCGATCGCCGTCGATGGTAGCCTCGACGACTCGGCGTGGCGCGCCGCGACGCCGATCACCGGGTTGCGACAGTATCAGCCGCAGGAGGGAGCGCCGGCGTCGCTGCCCACTGAGATTCGTCTGCTCTACGACGATCAGGCGATCTACATCGGCGCGCGCATGT
>JACCWE010000157.1 GCA_013697785.1 Gemmatimonadaceae bacterium | reverse complement strand
ACCCCGATCAGCACAGCGACACCCGCCGCGCGCCGCCGGCCGTGCCGAGCGCGTCGCGAGTAGTCCGGTACCGCACGCGAGGAGGATCGCCGCGGTCAGGTACTCGAGTGGCTGACGGCCGGGAAAGGAGGGCGGCACGATTCGCCAGACTGCATCGAAGTCACCGTGAACGAGACCGACGACGCCCAGGGCGATGATGCCGGTGGCGAATGCGAGTCGTGGAGCGTGTCGGTAGCTCATTTGTCGTGACCGCCGGCTGAGATTGGCCTGCGCGGGACGTCCGCCTTCCGCGGCGACCAAGATAGGCACGGTACCGCACTTCGCCTCCCACTCCCCGGACGCACAAAAGCTCGACCTCACCTAACGTGAAGTCGAGCTTTCAGTTGCCCCTCCTGGGATCGAACCAGGACTCTTCTGCTCCAGAGGCAGACGTGTTGCCAGTTACACCAAGGGGCATTACGATCCCTCCGCCAGGCAATCATTCGATGCCCAGCAGAGACCGGGAATTTTATTGTCTACAGCACCCCTCGGCAACCCCAAGCCGCTTAACCCACTCCACCGTCTGCTGATACACCGAGCCCTGCCGTGACACGGCGCACCCGCGAACCGTCCTCTTCCAGACGCCCCACGCTCCACGCGGTCGCTTCGTCGCCAATCACAATCGCCATGCCCCTCTACGCGCTCGCACGCTCACGCGTTCTCGCGACCCTCGTCGCCGCTGCCCTCCTCGGAGCAGCCGGCTGCTCTGGCGAGGTCCGCACTCCCACCGCTCCCGGCACCGGCGCCCTCTCGGTCACTGTGAGCGGGCTGCCTTCCGGCGCGTCGGCGTCCGTTCTCGTGACTGGGCCCAGCAGCTACACCAGCACGGTCTCTCACACGACGACGCTCTCCGATCTCGCTCCCGGCACCTACCAGCTGAGCGCATCGACCGTCGCGTCGCACGATACGAATTACGTTCCGTCGCCTGCGACCGCCTCGGTCTCGGTCGTCGCGGATGCAGGGCCCGCGTCCACGTCCGTCGTCTACACGAAGACTGCGACGACGCTCGACCTCTCGATCGCCGCGATCTATATCACGCAGGGCACGCAGACGCTCACCGGCGCCGTGCCGCTCGTGCAGGATCGCAACGGCTTCCTCCGCGTGTTCGTCGTCGCCAATCATCAGAACAACGTCGCGCCACAGGTTCGCGTGCGCTTCTACGTGAACGGCACGCAGCAAGGCGCATCGACGCTCATCGCTGCGCCGTCGCACTCGGTGCCCACGAGTGTGAGTGAAGGGGATCTCACGAGCTCGTGGAACCTGCTGGTCCCGGGCTCGGTGCTCAAACCCGGCCTCTCGATTCTCGTGGACGTTGATCCGTCGCAGGCCATCCCCGAGTCGAGCCGGATCAACAACAGCTTTCCTGCGTCCGGTGCACCGCTCGCGCTCAGCGTCAAAGCCCTGTCCACGTTCTATATCCGCTTCGTGCCCGTGAAGCAGAGTGTGAACGGTCTCACGGGCGTCGTGAGCTCGTCGAACAAGGATGCGCTCCTCGCGAAGACGGTGAAGATCCATCCGATTTCCGGCTATAGCTCGGACGTGCACGCGACGTACACCACCAACACGCTCACCCTCACCGGCGGCAACGGCAACGGTGCGTGGGAGGCGATCCTGAACGAGATGCAGGCGCTGCGCGTCGCGGAGGCGAGCCCACGCAACTACTTCGGAATCGTGAAAACGGCGTACTCCGGCGGCATCGCGGGGATCTCCTACATCGGCGGCAACGCGAGCGTCGCCTACGACGGCTCGAGCGCGGTGGAGATCATCTCGCACGAGCTCGGGCATTCGTGGGGACGCCCGCACGCGCCGTGCGGTATCAACGGCAACACCGACTCGAACTATCCATATCCCGCCGGCAACATTGGCGTCTATGGCTATGACGTGTCCACCGGCACTCTCTATCCGCCGTCGACGGCCGAGGTGATGAGCTACTGCCATCCGCAGTGGATCAGCGACTACACGTATACCGGCGTGTACATGTGGCGCTTCGGGCACCCGAGCGCGCCCAACTTCGTGAGCGCGGACTTGGAGCCGTGCATCGTAGTATGGGGCCACGTGGCGAACGGTCGCGTCGTGCTCGAGCCGTCGTTTCAGCTGCTGACGCACCCGTCGCTTCCCGAGCACGCGGGCGCGTACGCGCTCCGCGCGCTCGACGCGAGCGGCGCGCAACTCTTCGCGATCTCGTTCGACGGGGACTCCGTCGCCGATGCGCCAGGTGCGGGACGCAGCTTCGCATACGCGATTCCGATCGCGCGCCTGGCGAAGCCCGTCGCGTCGATGGTGCTCGCAGGGCCAGGGAGCACGGCACGGCGCGACGCTATCCCCTCGGCCGCGGCGCAGAGCACTGTCGCGAGCGAGCGTGCGCTCAACGCTGCTACGCCCGCGGTTGCGCGCCGAGTGGGTGGTGGCGCGGCAATTTCGTGGAATGCGCAGCGCTACCCGCTGGTGGTCGTTCGCGATCCGAAGACGGGAGAGGTGCTCTCCTTCGCGCGCGGCGGGGCAACTACGGTGGAGACGACAACGACCGATCTCGAGCTCATCCTCTCCGATGGCGTGTCGAGCACGGTGCAGAAGTCGCACGTGCAGTAGCGCTCTTCGAAGGTGCTCGACGCACACCCTGAAAACACGAACGCCCAGCGAGTAAACTCGCCGGGCGTTTGTCTTTGATCGCGCTATGCCACGCGCGCCGTCATTGGAACTCTGCGTCCTACCGAACAGCGGCGGGCAAATGCGAATCGCGGCAGTTGCGACACCTGGTCATTGGAACTATCCGTCCTACCGAACCAGGGCGCAAACCACTCGCGAAATTGTGCTGGAGCCGGGTTGCTGGCTCACTCTATGGAGCTGAGGGGGCTCGAACCCCTGACCTCTGCAATGCGAATGCAGCGCTCTCCCAGCTGAGCTACAGCCCCGCGGTGAAGAATGTTCCGAAGCAACCGACTTCGTACACTCCTACACAAAAGCCCCGATCGCTCGGGGCTCCCCTCACGCAGACAAAACTAATACGCGAAGGCGGAGCAGGCAAGCACACTGCAGTTACGCCATTAAGACGCATCTTCGGTCAGTTCGTAACATCGCTCTCGACATTGCCATGCTTCGGTTAGCGGGATACGATGCGGCGATGTTCTCCGACCTGCAGTCGCAAGCCGTCTACGCCGCCGCCGATCGCATTCGCGGCGTCGCGCGCCGCACCGCGCTTCGTCACAGCCACGGACTCACGGAGCTCACCGGCACCGACGTCTATCTCAAGCTCGAGTGCGAGCAGGTCACGGGATCCTTCAAGCTGCGCGGCGCCTACAACGCGCTCTCATCAATCCCCGCCGACGTGCGCGCGCGCGGCGTCGTCGCCGCCTCCGCCGGCAATCACGGGCTGGGCGTCGCCTACTCCGCGCGCGAGCTGTCGATTCCGGCGACGCTCTACATCCCGCGCACCGCTCCGAGCGTCAAGCGCGACGGAATCGCCGCGCTCGGCGCCACCATCAATGCGTCATCGCCCGACTATGAAGCGGCACTCGTGCTCGCGGAGGCACACGCCCGGCGTGAAGGGATACCGTTCGTGAGCGCGACGGCGGATCTCGATGTCGTTGCAGGCCAGGGCACGGCGGCGCTCGAGATTCTCGAGGAGCTGCGCTCGCTCCGCACCGTGCTAGTGCCCGTCGGCGGTGCCGGGCTGCTCGGCGGCTTCGGCAGCTTCCTCCGCGCAGTCGCGCCAGAGGTGCGGATAGTCGGGGTGCAGGGGACGCGCAGCGCGGCGATGGCGCGCTCGCTGGAGGCCGGCCACGTGGTGCCCGTGCCGCACGAGAGCACGCTGGCCGACGGACTCGCCGGCGATATCGACGACTTCGCGTTCGACATCGGCAAGCACGCGCTCGATCTGCTCGCGATCGTCACCGAGGAAGAGATCGAGCGCGCGATCGCGTGGCTCTATACCGAGGAAGGGCTCGTCGTCGAGGGGTCGGGCGCGGTGGGTGTGGCGGCGCTGCTGGCGAAGAAGGTCTACAAGCCCGCGGGCCCGGTCGCCGTTGTACTCAGCGGCGGCAACATCGACGCCCACCGCCACGCGGAGATCGTCGCCGCGCACACACCCACCTCGTAGCGCGGCCGGGCGAGCGCCGCCGCAGCGACGCGGCGCTGGAGAGATATATTCAATGAATGTCACTCTCCGTGCGTTTCCTCGGCACCAGCGCCGCACGTCCGACCGTCGAGCGCAACGTGTCATCGCTCGCGGTCGTTCGCGAGGGCGAGACGCTGCTCTTCGATTGCGGCGAGGGAACGCAGCGTCAGATGATGCGCTACGGCATCTCCTTCGCGCTCAACGATGTGTTCATCACGCACTTTCACGGCGACCACATCATCGGAGTGATCGGTCTCTTTCGCACGCTCGCGCTCCAGGGGCGCACGGAGCCGATGCGGATGTTCGGCCCGCGCGGCGCGGCACGCGTGCTGAAGGGCGCCGCACAGTTCGGCGTCGACCGCGTCGGATTTCCCGTCGAGATCACCGAGGTCGCGCCGGGGCAGCGGATCGAGCGCGATGGCTACGCGATCATCCCTTTCGCCACCGTGCACTCGAGCGAAGTCTCGATCGGCTACACGCTGGTGGAGGAGGACCGAAAGGGTCGCTTCGATCCCGATCTCGCCCGGTCGCTAGGCGTTCCCGAGGGTCCGCTCTGGGGAAAGATCCACAAGGGCGAGAGCGTGACGCTCGACGACGGACGCGTGATCGAGCCGTCGGTGCTCGTCGGTCCGCGGCGCACCGGTCGCTCGCTCGCGATCACCGGTGACACGCGTCCGAGCGAGGCGACGATCGAAGCGGCGCGCGGGGCGGATCTGCTCATCCACGAGGCGACGTTCGCCGACGAGGAAGCCGCGCGCGCTTCGGAAACGGGCCACTCCACCGCTCGCGAGGCCGCGGGCGTCGCGGCCGCAGCCGGTGTACGGCGCCTCGCGCTGACGCACTTCTCCGCGCGCTACTCCCGGGACCCGGGGGCCCTGCTCAAGGAGGCACGAGAGCTCTTCGACCAGGTGGTTCTCGCGCGCGATGGGATGGAGCTCGAGATTCCCTTTGCGGACGACCGCACTGATGGCGCCGGCGGCGCGAAAACCGCCACCGAAAGCGCCGCGCTCGAGCGCTAGTTCGTTCCTGCGCTGATCGGCATCGATCGCCGATACAGCAGCGCGATCTGCACGTCGGTGAGCTCGTGCAGCACGGCCGCCGCATCCGCCCGCGAGGTGACGTTGCGCGCGCCAGCGCCGGCGATGTTGACCCAGTTGTAGCGATCACGACGCGAGCTTCCGCCATCCGGATGCTCGAACACGATCATGGCGTTGGTCGCGCCGGGAAGCATCACCTGCACGATCCACTGCGTGCCGTCCTCCGACACGTAACTGCGAGTGCTCACGCTCATCGTTCTGCGAGCTCCAGTGCGTCGATCGATTGGCGGCCGGCGAAGCCGCCGTCGCGCTCGTGCCAATGCTCGATGACCTCTTCGCCCATCTTCCAGCAGAAGTAGATCGAGCGTCCATCGTGTCTGCCGGGAAAGTCGACCAGGCCGGAATCGAGTGGGCTTCTGACTTCGGCGCCGAGCTCGGTGACCTCGTGGATGTACCCGTCGATCTCCCTCGCGAGAGCGGTGACGCGGCGCTCCAGCTGCGACACCTCGGGATCGGGCGCATCCGCGCGCTGGCTCGATGTCAGCAGCTCGTATTCCTCCACGAGCTCCCGCCATGCCGGATAGCGCCCCACCAGATCGCGCACGATGCGGCTGATGAGCGGCAGGGTCCGATTCGCATCGGCGAGTGTGAACGTCTTCTTCATGATGCGGAATGTTGCCAGTCGCGAGCCATGCGCGGCAAGGGGCAGTGCGCGCGTCGTATCACGTCCGAGCCCTGCGGGAGAGCGCTTCCTCGAGGATGACGGCGAGCTGGTCCACCTCGAATGGCTTCCTCAGCACCGGAAGACGACGTACGTCCGTCGCCTCCCGCACGGTGGCATTGTCCGCGAAGCCCGTCATCAGCACGATCGCCACGGGCATCTGTGCATCCATGATCTCAGTCGCGAGCTCGAGCCCGTTCTTGTCGGGCATCAGGATGTCGGAGAGCACGAGATCGAAGCGCAGCGGCTGCACCGCGAGCATCGCCAATGCGGTGTTCGCGTCGCCGACCGCATCGACCTCATAGCCGATGCGGCGGAGCAGCCGCTGAAGCGCGGTGCGCACACCCTCTTCATCGTCGACAACCAGAATCCGCCCAGTTCCTCGCAGCTGCGACGCCTGCGGACGCTCGACCGGCTGCTTCGACGTGGTGGCGACGACGGGGAGATACAGCGTGATGGTCGTCCCCTCGCCCTTCGCGCTCTGCACCCGGATCTGTCCGCCTCCTTGCTGGACGACGCCGAGCACCATGGCGAGACCGAGACCGGTGCCGGAGCCGATCGGCTTGGTAGTGAAGAACGGCTCGAAGATGCGACTCCGAATATCCGCGCTCATCCCCGACCCGGTGTCCTCGACACTGATCGCCACGTAGTTGCCGGGCACGAGCACGCCACGCTCCGCGGTCGTGCGCTCGGCGATCGTCACGTTGCGCGTTAGCATGCGGAGCAGCCCGCCTCCGGGCATCGCGTCGCGCGAATTGACGGCGAGGTTGAGCAGCGCCTGCTCGAGCTGCCCAGGATCGATCTCGATCGACCCCGGAGAATCCGAGAGATCAGTCGAGACGCGAGCCGCGTGCTGCATCAGCCTGAGCAGCATTCGCTCGACATGGCGCACGATGTCATTCGGATCGATGACCGCCGGACGCGCTTCCTGCTTGCGGCTCAACGAGAGCAGCTGTTTCGTCAGCGCCGAGGCGCGCTTCGTCGTGTCCTTGATCTCCTCGGCCGCCTCCCGCCTCGCCTCGACATCGCTGTCGTCGCTCAGCACGAACTCGGCGTTGGCGCCGATGACCATCAGGAGATTGTTGAAGTCGTGCGCGATGCCGCCGGCGAGCCGTCCGACCACTTCCAGCTTCTGCGTGTGCTGCAGCTGCTCCTCGAGCGCGGTGCGCTGCGTGATGTCGCGCGAGTTGAGCACGATCCCCCCAACTGCGGGATCGTCGAGCAGATTGGTCGCGAGCGTCTCCATCGTGCGCAGCGTGCCGTCCGCATGAACCATGCGGCATCGCAGCAACTCTGCTGCGAGCGGGGCCGCGGCCACCCGCTCGAGCAGCTCGAGAGCTGCGGGCCGATCCTCGGGCGTCACCCAGTCGACGAACTTGCGGCCCGACCCCAGCTCTTCGCTCTGTCCGAGCACGCCCTCGATCGCAGGACTCACGTACGTGGAGCTCAGCGATTGGTCGAGCACCACCACGACATCGCTCGAATTCTGGACGAGCGCGCGAAAGCGTGCGTCGCGTCCTGCGCGCTCGGCCATGAGCCGCCCGGCATCGCGCGCGGAGATGCGCTGGCGAGCGATGGCGAGCACCGTCATCACGAGTGCGCCGGCACTCAGCGGGATCTCGACCTCCGCCCTGTTCGCACGGATGGCAAGGAAGAGCATCGCGAAGGCCAGGCCGACGGCGATGAGCGGAATTTCGGCGAGCCAGCGTGCCTCCTGGCGGCTTGCCTTGTTTGGTGTCCTCGCATAACGCAGTTGTGCGGCTGAGGCCAGAAGCGGAAAGAGGGCCGCGGCGAACCAGCACATGTCGATTATCGTGGACCGCTTGAAGTCTTGGCCACTACCCATCTGCAAATAGCCGTACCAGAAATCCGCAATCGAGGATGCCAGATAGCTCATCGCGAGGAAGGCGAAAATGGTCCGGTTGCGCGTGTCGACCGAGCGGACGAGCAGAATCGCGGCCGTCAGCAGCAGCGCCAGATCCGCCGCCGGATATGCGATCACGACCATTTTGTTCGCGAGCGTCGTGGAAAGATCGAAGGCCCCCGTCCGAACGCACCAGTACCACAAAACCATTATTCCGCTCAGTGCGACGGTCGCAATGTCGAACGAGAGCGTGATGCGGTCGGCGCGCCGCCGGGGAGCGACGGGGAAGCTGACCAGCCCGGCCAGGTACAGGAAATACGCGGCGAAGAATCCGCCGTGTATCCACCAGGGAAGATCGACACTCTGGTAGACGAGGTTCCGGATCGCTTCATCGGTAGCAGCGGTCGCACTGGCGAGCGCGCCCAACGCAAGGAGCAGCCAGGCCTGGCGCGTGCGGGCATCGTGGGATGACTGCCGGGCGCGAAGCATGGCGAAAACGGTGAAGAAATCCAGGAAGAGGAAAATCGCCCAGTCGATGATGTCGGTCGACCGTGATGGAAGCATCCTCCCGTTCGCGACTGCGCGAAAGTCGACGTAGGCTACGAGTGCGACCAGGGCAACGGCGACCGCTCCCAGGTGTGAAAACCAGCTCGCGACGGATCGCGACTGGCGTTTCTCAGGAGGGATCAAAGCGATGTCGGACACCCATGGAGTATCGGCCGCATATTCGGTGAACTTGAGCGTGCACGAAGGACGTGCGACCCGGATCGTGCCTGGAGAGCGGGAAGTCTAGAACCGGTGACGGTCCGCCCCTTCAGCGCCTCTCCGCCAGCGACTGCGCCCGTCGTCGCTCAGCCACCTCGTGCAGCAGTCGATCCTCGGCCGTCTCGAGTATGAGCTGGGGCACCGGCGCGGGCTTTCCGTCGAGTCCCAGGTGCACGAAGGTGAGCCAGCACTCATTCGCGTGGCGCCGGCTTCCCTGTGCGATGTTCTCGGCGTAGACGTTGGCGAGCACCGCCATCGACGTGCTGCCGACGAACACGACGCGCGAGCGAATCTCTACGAGCTCGCCCACCCAGATCGGTTCCTTGAAGAGAATCTTGTCGATCGAGAGGGTGGTGGCTTGCCCGCCCGCGTGTCGCATCGCGCTCAGTGCAGCGCAACGGTCGACCATGCTCATGATCACTCCACCGAACACCGACGGGACGCGGAGACCGTTGGCGTGCTGCGGCATCATGAGGTCGGCTATCACCGCCTCGGACTGGCGCGGCGTTTTCGCGGGACCGGTCATCGTCTGGGCCTCGAGCGGCGAGTGGGGATGTGCGAGCGGGGGCGCTCGACGGCTACGAGGCGGAGTATGGGGGCTCGCGCGATCGGGAGCCGCGCGGCGGCGGCGCGGACTTCTTCGGAGTAGAGCGCGGCCTCATCAAAGGCGCGAGTGAGCGCGTGGCGCGTCGCGCTGTCGGCAGTCGTGGAATCCACCCAGAAGATGCGCCGCGGCAGTGCGGGGAGCGCGGCGATCTTCCACTCGTGGCCGCTGCTGTCGACGATCGAGAGCAGCGCGCTGTCGTCGCGCGTCGGGCGCGCGACGACGCGATAGCTGGCGTGCTTCCAGGCGACGTCGGCGGCGCCCGGAAGCGGAAGACCGTCGCGCGCGTCTTCCCACCATCCCGGTGCCGATACCGGTATGGCCGGGAGCGGGAGCGCGTAGCCGCCCGCGCGCGCGCCGTGCCCCGGCGCGTAGAACTTCACCGCGGGCTCGCCGTTCACCTCAGCGATGTTGAAGCTCGCGTCGTCGAAGCGAAAGTCGCCGATCGCGCGCGCGGCCTCGTACGAGGTGGAATCCCGTGATGCGCGGAGCGAGTCGCGCGCCTCGGCGAAGAGCGTGCGCCCGCGGCGCAGTATGTATTGGCCGTTGCTGGTCCCGAAGATGTCGGCGACGGTGGGAGCTGCGGCATCGCGGAGATCGACGACGCCGCGACGGGCGGTGTGCCACTCCTCGCTGCTCGTGACCGAGAGGTTCGCTTTGTACTCGTAGGAGAGATACTGGCCATGCTGTGCGACGGTATTGAGCTCGCTCTGCGCCGTGACGTGCGGCTCGGCGTCGGGGTCGTCATCTTCCTCGAGCGGGTGATCGCTCGGATGCGAGCGGCCGTACCAGCGGGCGATGTGGCTGATGGTGGTGTCCTCGAAGACGAGCGCCGAGTCGTCGCTCAGGAGGTCGCGACGGTACATCTGCTGACCCACGATGAGCGCGTCCGTGTAGGAGCGGTCATCGTCGGTGATGTAGACCTCGTAGTAGCGGCCCCGGTACCGCGCCAGATGGAGCGGCGACCCGCGCGAGCGAATCCCCTCGGCGCCTGTGTGCACCCAGAAGGTCGAGTCGCCGGCGAGGACGAGGAACTCGCCCGCGGGAGGAGTCTTTCGCTCCTGGCGGCAGCCGCCAGCGGCGGCGAACAGGAGCAGGGCGATAGGGACGTTGAGGCGGTACATGCGGTGCGGAATATAGCGTGTGACGGAAGCGGGAGCTTCGTCGTAGTTTACCGTCGCCGCGTCGCACCGTCGCGGCTCCATCCCTCAGCAGAGCACACTCCACGACATGCGCAGCATTCCCCTCCTTTTCATGACGCTCGCGGCTTGCGGCGCAGGTGAAGGAAAACGTACGACCGTCGGCCAGGAGTCGACGCACACCACGCTCACCGCGGCCGGCGCTGTTGCGGACACGACCACGAAGAGGGCGTTGGCGAAGGCCGACACGCTCGCCAAATCATTCGCGGACGACTCGCAGATCGTTCGAGCGCTGTACGTGAATCGGTGGGCATCGCAGAGCCCGAAGCGCATGCACGAGCTGATAGCGATCGCGGACTCGACCGAGATCAACGCGTTCGTGATCGACATGAAGGATGAGTTCGGGCTCAACTTCGAGAGCACCGACTCGATGGTGAAGCGCAACGCGGGGAATTCGGGGAAGGTGCCACATCTGAAGGAGCTGCTCGATACGCTGCACGCGCATCACATCCTGGCGATCGCGCGGATGGTGACGTTCAAGGATTCGGTCGCCGCGCGCAACAATCCCGATCACGTGATCAGGAAGCCGGACGGCACCCCGTGGCACGACAAGAAGGGGCTCACGTGGGTGGATCCGTACGATCACGCGATTTGGGAATACAACATCCGCGTGGCCACCGAGATGGCGAAGATGGGATTCGGCGAGGTGCAGTTCGACTACATCCGCTTTCCCGAGCCGTACAAGAGCTTGCCGCAGCAGGTGTTCAAGGATGCGAATGGCGTGACGAAGCCGCACGCGCTCGCCGAATTCTTCAGAACTGCGTGCCCGCGCGTACACGCGGCGGGCGCGCGATGCACCGCGGACATCTTCGGGCTCGTCACGACTGTGCCGGGGGCGCTCGAGATCGGCCAGCAGTGGGAGGAGCTTGCACCACACAGCGATGTGCTGCTGCCGATGGTGTATCCGTCGCACTATCCGCACGGCTCGTTCGGAGTCGAGCGGCCGAACGCGGAGCCGTACAAGATCGTCTTCGCGGCCATTCATCGCGCACACGAGCGCGATCTCAAGATCGGCGTGAATGCGGGGAACCACGTGCGACCGTGGCTGCAGGCATTCTCGCTCAAGGGGATGACGCCGAAGTACGGCCAGGCCGAGCTGCTCGAGCAGAAGCGTGCGGTGTACGACGCGGGCTACGACGGTTGGGTGCTGTGGAGCCCCGGCTCGGTGTACGAGCCGTTCCTGGGTGCGCTGGAGAAGAAGGAAGTGTCGCGCAAGAAGCCGTTCGTCACGACCACGAAGGTCGCGGCGGCGAAGGCTACGACGCCCGCGAAATAGCGCGAACGCCGCTCACCAGCCGGTCGACTTCCTCGGCCGTGGTGTAGCAGGCGCAGCCTGCGCGCACCCATCCGGAGCCGCCGATCCCGTAGCGCTCCGCGATGGTTGCCGCGTAGAAGTGTCCGTTGGGAGCGAAGACGCCGAAGTCGTCCGCGAGACGCGAGGCAACTTCGCGCGAGTCGATGCCCGCGAGCGTGAACGCGACGGTCGGCGCGCGAGGACCGGCGGAGGGGCGAGGCCCGTAGAGCGACACGCCGCGGATAGCGGAGAGCCCCTGCCAGAGATCGGAGAAGAGCGGCGCGACGCGCGAGTGCATCGCGTCGTACGCACCCACGAGGCGCGCGCGGCGCGGATCGCGCGAGCTCGAGGGGCCGGCCATCGAGGCGAGGAAGTCGATCGCGGCGGTGGTACCGGCGAGCGCTTCGAAGTTCAGAGTGCCCGTCTCCCAGCGATCGGGCGCCTGCGTGGGCGCGGGTGCCAGCTTCGCCACGTCGAGCTCCGAGAGCAGCTCGTGCTTGCCGTACAAAATCCCCGCGTGCGGGCCGTGGAATTTGTACGCCGAGCAGGCGAGGAGGTCGCAGTCGATCGCGCGCACGTCCACGAGCACGTGAGGCGCGTACGCCACCGCGTCGACGAAGACGCGCGCGCCGTGCGAGTGGGCGAGCGCGGTTGCGCGCGCGATGTCGCTGATGGTGCCGAGCGCGTTCGACGATCCGCCGATCGCGAGGAGCTTCGTGCGCGCGCCGAACTGGCTTTCGAGGCTGGCCCAGTCCAGCGCGCCCGTCGTGAGATCCATGCGCGCCGTCCTGATGATCACGCCGCGCTCGGCTGCGAGGCGCGTCCACGGCGCGACGTTCGCATGATGATCGAGCTCGGTTACCACGATCTCGTCGCCCTCGCTCATCGTGCGCGCGATCGCGCGCGACAGTGAGAAGGTGAGCGTCGTCATGTTCGCGCCGAAGACGACTTCGTTCGGTGCGGCGTTGAGGAAGTCGGCGGCGGCAACGCGCGCCGCATCGATGATGACGTCGGTCTCGATGCTCGTCGGGTATGACCAGTGCGAGTTCGAGTTGTGATGCAGGAGGTAGTCGCTCATCGCGTCGACGACCGTCGTCGGCACCTGCGTTCCGCCGGGCCCATCGAAGTAGGCGACGCGGTTGCCGCCGTGCACACGCTCGAGCGCAGGGAAGCTCGCACGAATCGTGTCGAGCGAAAGGGCACCCGCCGCGTCCGGCTTCACGGCGGAAGCAGTCACTTGATCTCGACTCCCGCCCACTGCTCGATCACCTTCACCACCTCGACGTGGTCGGCCTCTTCGCCGAGCTGCGCGTGCGCGGCGCGAAAGAGCTCGCTGGTGAGCTGGAGGAGCGGCGACGGCACCTTCTGCTCGCGTGCCACACCAGCGGCGATGCCGACATCCTTGTCGAGCAGCGCGAGGCGGAAGGTGCGCGGGAATGCGCGCGAGAGCACGCGCTCGGGGTAGAGGCGCTCGGTGGTGCGACTCATTCCGCTCGACGAGTTGATGACGTCGAGTGCGAGCGCCGGAGAGACGCCGGCCTTGGCGAGCGCGGCGAGTCCCTCCCCCGCAGCCCAGACGTGCACGGCGAGGAGCGCGTTGTTCACGGCCTTCACCGCGTCGCCCGACCCCGTCGGACCGCAGAGCACGATCTTCTCGCCGAATGCCTTCAGCACGGGCATCGCGCGCTCGAACAGCGCGTCGTCCCCGCCGCACATCACGGTGAGCGTCCCCTTCTCGGCGCCCGCCGTGCCGCCGCTCACCGGCGCATCGATGTAGGCGACGCCGATCGCGGAAAGTCGCGCCGAGATTTTGCGCGATGTCGCGGGGTCCCCGGAGGTGCAGTCGATGACCATCGAGCCGCGGGCGACGCCGGCGAGCAGTCCGTCGGCGCCGTCGAGCAGCGCGTCGACATCCTGCGATGTGGGGAGGCACACCACTATGAATTCGGCCCCGCGCGCGGCGTCGGCTGCGGACTTCGCCACGCGCACGCCGGTGCCGGCGCCGAACGCGAAGGTGCGCGCCTTGGCGGCGGTGCGATTCCAGATGGCCAGCTCGAACGGCGGCTGTGCGAGATGTTTGGCCATCGGTGCGCCGATCGCGCCCAGGCCGAGAAAGGCGACTCGTGTCATACGCGCAATATGATCACGAATCCGCGCGCATCACAGGCTGAACCAGTACGATGCCTTGATCAGGAAGGTGTTGTTCGGATGGATCGCGTAGAGATCGTGCGCGCTTCCGTGCACGTTGAAGTTGCCGAAGGGCGTGCCATCGTTTTCGTAGTTCCGCCCCTGATTCCACACGGCGTAGATGGCCGAGCCCGCGCGATATTCCCATCGCAGCACGACGTTCGAGTTGAATTCGGCGACATCGAAGTTGTACTCGGACACGCCAGCCTGCGTGCCGTACGGAACGTAGCGGCGATCGTAGTTGTCATTGCCGGGATCGTCGCTCAGTTGGCGCCAGTCGGTGTATTTCCCGCTGCTCGCGAACGGCTGCACGTATACCTGCAGCGAAAGCTTTGGGCTCAGCGTGTAGTCGACGCGCGCGGTGAGCGATACGGTGTTCTGATCGAGGCGGCCGAACGTGTACGCGGTGTCGGCGTGGCCGTTCGAAATGATGTTGTCGACCCACTGATTGTTGTCGGAGTTGTGGTCGAAGTGCGGCGAGATCGAGCCGGTGAGGCTGCGCGACAAGCGAAAGGCGATCGACGGATCGAGGCCATAGCCCCAGGAGCCCTCGCCGCGTGTGCCATTTCCGCGAAATGCGAATACTCCGAATGATGGCAGCAAGCGCAGCCGTGGATCGCCATCGACCTCGAGCGACACATCCTGATAGGGCACGCGACGCAATGCCGGTCCGCCGCGCGTTGCCCGATCATCGTAGACGGGAATGAAGCGGTGCACGCCGAGGTTCCCGTGGAGCAACCAGCTGTTCGTCATGGCGCCGTCGAAGCCGAGTGTTACATCGTCGTCGGTGAGATGCTTGCTGCTCATGCTCACTGCATTCCACTGGGCATGCTGATCGATGTAGGCGAAGAGCTCACGATAAAGTCCCGTGGGATGCGTGAGGTTCAAGCCGACGAAGGTGCTTTGATTCTGCCTCCCTGCCTCCGTGAGAAAACCAAGATCGTTGATCTCGAAGCCGGGTGAATAGCGCAGGTACGTCTCCTGAAATTGCACGAGCCCGTTCACCTTGTCGAACGACAGACGTTCCGCATCACCGCCGAGTGAGGTGCGCGTGGTGTCGTACGCCTCACCGTCCTGCGGCTTCTGGTAATAGTGCGTGCTGTTCGCCTGGGTGAGCGCGATACTCCGCGCCGACCCGGAGACATTGCTCTTCACGGCGTAGCCGGAGATTCGATAGTCCTGCGAGTGGAAATCGCGGCGGAAGTCGAGGCCGCCGGCGTATGCGGTTCGGCGGAGTGAATCCACCGAAAAATCATCGAGCTGTCGGTTCACGCCGGTGAACATCACGCCTACGTTGCCCTTGCCGGCGCCGAGCTCCTGCTGCACGCGGCCGACGACGTAGTTGGTGCGCGGCTCGATCGTCTGGGCGAGCGATCCGGCTTCCCGGGCCGTGACGGCATCCAGAACGCCGACGGAGAGCCCGTGTTGCGTACGGCCCGTGAGCTTTGCGGCACCGATGATCGACGTGCTCGTCGGCAACTGTGCGGTGGTGGACGTATCGGAGATCTCGGGCGCCCGGCCGATGCGCCTCGAGTAAAACAGTCCGCTGCACGCTCTGTTGTGGCACTGGAGGTTGAAGCGAAAAATTCCGGTGCCCTCGATGAAGAAGGGGCGCTTCTCCTGATAGAACGTCTCGAAGGCGGAGAGATTGATCACCGCAGGATCGGCCTCGACCTGACCGAAATCCGGATTGACGGTGGCGTCGAGCGTGAAGTTCGAGGTCACGCCGTACTTGAGATCCGCGCCGCCGGTGATCTGCTGTTGATGGCCATAGGCGAGCGAGGACGTGGTGGTCGTCACGTTCTTGGTCACGGCATACGGCAGCACCTCGAGATGGCGCGGCGTGCCGAGCCCTTCGATGCCGGTGAGCTCGCCGAACTGCGATGCGATGCCCGTACGGTCGCGGCGGATGAGCGGCCAGCTGTCGCGCTCGTTGAGTCGGGCGATGTCGCGCACGATGCCGAGTCCGAAAACATGCGTCGTCCCGCGCGGGAAGCGCATCTGACTGAAGGGGACGCGGTACTCTGCGACCCATCCCTTTGCATCGATCGCGGTGCCGACATCCCACACGCCATCCCACGAGGGATCCTCTTCGCTGTCGTTGAAGGTGTAGAAGTCCGCCTTCACGCCTTTCGGGTTCACCGCAAGCTCGTAACCGGAGCGCCGGTCGTGATACGAGTCGATCATGATCTTCACGCGATCGGACGGCGTGGGAACATCGCGGCGGCTCAGGAATGAGCGGATGCTGTCCGGATGTGGATCGTACATGCGGACGAGCACATAGAGGTAGCGGTCGTCGTACGCGACCTTCACCGAGGTACGAAAAGTGGCTGCGGCGCCGCTCGTCGGCGAGAACTGCTGGAAGGCGGTGATCTCGGGCGCGGTGCGCCAGATCGCGTCGTCGTCCTTGCCGTCGATGATGGGTGGCGCAGCCGCGCGAACGGCGACGGCATTGACGATGGTGGCGCCGCGCGTGCGCCCCTCACGCGGCGGGACCGAGTCGCGGGCGAGCGACTGCGCATGCAGCGAGAGCGGCACGAGCAGAAGCAGAAAGATGTCGCGCAGGGATGCAACGAGGGTCACGCGTACCGCGGCTCGGGAAGGGTCGGTAAAGTTACTTGGGCGGATCAGGATCCGCGATTGTGACCGACACCGTCAGGGCGTAATCGACTTCGCCGGGATTTCGCTGGGAAACGACGAACTCCTCTTCCTCCACCTGGAATGCCGGCCGTGCGAAGAATTCGACCGTCGTAACGGCGCTGCCGGTGTCCTTCAGGCGTACGAGCATGTTCTGCACGTTGAGTCGCGATTGCTCGTCGGGAAAGGTGTTGGCGGCCCGGCTGATGAACTCCACGAAGCCCATCGGCCCGTTGTTGAAATTCTTTGCATCCACCGGGAAGATCGACATCTCGCGCGCGACCGCGCACGCGATCTCGTCTTTCTTCGCGGCGTCGCTTTCCTGAAAGTCCACGTCTTTTTCCCAGACGACGAGTCGCCGCTGACCGACGAGATCCGAAACCGCTGCCTTGAGCAGCTTACGTACCTCTTCCTTGTCCATGATCTTGATCACGTCCTTGAAAGGCCCCTGGAGCTGCTTCGGAATGCTCTCACCGAGCTTTGTCTCCGCAGCTTTCTCCAGAAGTGCCTGAACCTCGGGCGACACATTGAACACGCCGCCCACCGCGAGCCGGCGGTCTTTCGTCCGTGATTTGGGGTCGTCACCAGGCTGCGCAGGATCTATCGTGACCTTCTCCTCGATGAACTCGCCGAAGCCTCTGCGGTGAGCACCGTGCGCCGAGATGCGCACGGCCTTCTCCGGGGGCAAAAAGAGCGTAATCCCTGCGCTCCCGGGGAAATTCTGGAGTGGATCGCCGGGATTGATCAGCGTCCTCCCCGAGAGATTCGCCGTCGACAGGAAGATCGTGCGTCCGTTGATCGCCATCGTCATCCGCAGGTCGGCGCGCTCCCTGTTGAACACCATCTTGTCGAGCTTGACGGTCACCTTCTTCACGCCCGTTGGCACGCCGGGCGCGAGCCACGCGAAGCTCAGTGTGAATCCGTACCCGTCCTTGTTCTTCGGCACCGTCGACATCGGTATCGTCACCTTCGCCATTCGCGGGAGCGAGCCATCGCTCGGCCGCACGATCTCGACCTTGGGCGGCTCCGTGTGCCAGCGTATGGTGTCATCGGCCGAGCCGTACGGCGCGAACTCCAGCTTCTGCAACAGGCGCGGGCGCACGACCAGCGTGTTCAGCGCGAAGTCATCGATGGCGCCAATGTCGAACGCCACGTCACCGGATGGCGCCGCCGGAAGATCGACGGCGAACTCATAGTCGACGTTGCCGAACGGAAGGTGATCGCCATCGAAGTCCCAGTAGCCGCCCTTTCTGCACGAGAAAAACGAAAAGCGGACCGTGGGCAGCGGCTCGTCGCTTTCGTCGAATACGGCAGCCTCGTAGCGAGCCGTCGCGAACGCCTTGACCGGATTGATGAGAGCCGGGTGAAGCTCGATATCCTCGGGCTTGGCGTTCGGCTTGTCGAGATCTGTTTTCTTCGATGGCGTGACGTGTGTGCAATCGTAGACATAGCGCCCAGTCGCCCAGAAGTAGTCCCCGTGCATGGGCCAGAAGGGCCACGTCTTCTCATAAAAAATTCCCGGATGCGCGAGCTCGGCGTGCTGATCGCCCGGCGGCTGAGAGAACGCGCCGATGTCGAGCAGGCACTCGAAATCTGCAACCGTGGTGAGCTTGTCGAATTTCGAGGCGCTGTCGTAAATGTTGATCGCGCGGTCGAACGACGGCTCGGCCACGCTCGCGTCGGGCACCTCACGCTTCAAGTCCTCAGGGCTTTCGAGCTCCCCGACGCGCACGAGGTGCTTGAACCCCACCGCAGGCGTGAGGTGGAATGCCCAGTGGTAGTAACGGCTCCACTGGGTGTACGGTCTGTGATGATGCGTTTGATAGCTGCGATTCAGGACTCCCTCGACTTCGACCTCCGCCTCCTTGCCATCGTCGCCGACATTGTGCGCGCCATCAGGGTTGAAGTCCGGACCAAAGCTTTTTCGGTTCACCGGAACCCACGATGGAATGTTCTTCAGGAAGCCGCCGAACAACTTGCTCTCGAACAGCTTTGAGAGAAAGTCGGTGAGCGACTTCTTGAGATCCGTGTCCTTTCCTCCAATCTGCTTCTCCAGAAATACCCGGAGATCGCGCGACCCCGGCACGGCCCTGTTGATGGCGGAGTCCAACGCGTCGATGAACGTACCGACGATGGCGGCAGTGAGGATGCTCGACTTGAAGTCGCTCCGGTTCCGGCAGCCACAGTCACGCCCTTCCCCGCTCGGACCGATCTTGCTCGGCGTCGGCCCGATGTCGACCTGCGCGTCATACGTGCGCGCATTCAGACGATGAAAAGGACGGAAGAGGGGATCGTATGCCTTTCGGTCGATCGTGAACTGGCGCCTGTTTTGCTTCAGCAGCGGCGGCGCGGCGCCGTTCGGCGGGCTAGCTCCCATACTCCTCTCGAAGCACGTCGATCGTATCCGGATCCAGCGTTCCCGTTTCCTTGATCTTCTTGTCCTTCTGAAAACGCTTCACGAACTGCGTCTGCTGCGCGTCCGTCCACTTCGCGGGCTCTGCCACACCGTAGCCGAGATTGAATAGCCGTTGACGGGCACCGAGCTGCTGCTCATTGGGAACGACCGCAGGCTCTCCGGCATCGGGCTCGAGCGCGCCGGGCTCCGTCTGTCCGTCGAACTTGCGCGTCACGCGCTTGAGGTTGCCTCCGAACATCGGAAACCGAACGAACGTCCGCTCATCCTTGAACGGATCGTCGAGATCGTCCGCCTGAGGCGGCGCCGGATCCTCGAGGTCGATCGATAGCACGGCCTTCTTCTTGTTCGGATCATCCTTCTTGTCGGGATCTTCCGGCGGCTCCCCGGTAATCGCAGTGAAGAGATCGACCTTGAGAATCATCGTGACGCTCTTCGTCCACAGCGGGAGACCGATCACTCCGTTCTCCGATGTCGTTCCGCGGATCACCGGCGCCTCGTCATCGAGCGACGCGACCACCGCGTAGCGAGTGTTGGCAATCGGCTCGAGCTCCTGATCCTTCCCCGGCGCGTGCGGCTTGTCGCGCATCAGCTGCAGCACCCACATCTGCAGGTCGCCTTCGCACGGCGAGTGCAGGGCCATCCCGTGATAGAATCTGCACGCAAAGGTCTTCTCGATCTGTGCGATGCGCTCGGTACGATTGCGCACGGCCTTCCCGAATCGGCGGCGCTTGTCTGGAATCGTCTTGAGCCTGCGATCGTTGCCATCCGACCAGAAATGCTCGATGCACTTGCTCACGCGATTGTTGTCCGCGGCGCGCGGGCACGGCCACTTCGCCGGATCGATCGCCGCTCCCTTTTCATAGAAGTAGATGATGGTCCTGCGATTGTCCGCGTTTTCGTTCTCGCGGTCGCTCTTCCCATTCACCTTGTCCGCCGTGAAGGCATCCTGCTCGCTCTGAGCCAGAATGAGCCGAAGGTTGAAGCTCGAGCATCCCTGAAACGCGCCGAAGCGGGCGCCCTTCCCGAGGAAATCATCTTTCGTGAGCTTGTACGGATTTCCCTTGTCGTCGACGCAGAGAAAATCCATGTACTCGGCGAACAGCTTCTCGCGCAGCTTCGCGTCGTTGCGCCCTGTGATGGTGAAGCCGCGGATCCGCTGATACTCCTTGATCACATCGCTCAGCTTCTCGTTCTTCGTGCCATCCGCTACGAAGCCGAGCGACGTGAGCATCAGAGTGATCGCGTCATCTCCCCACACGTCTCCAGTCGTGTTCTCGTGATGCGAAAAGAGGCGCTCCCACGTCGGCACGTCGCGGATCAGCAGTCCGAACACGACCTCGGCGCGTCGCTCGCTCAGGAACTTGTTGTATTCGATCGTGCCATCCGGATCCGCGTGTCCGAAGATCGAGAGCGGGGATCCAACGTGCCGGTCGATCACTCCCTTGAGCAGCTTGAATCCCTCGCGCGCGAGGGGAGAGAGCACCGACGAATCGAAGGCGTAGTGTCCGGCGACGACATCCTTGCACGCGACCGTCACGAGCGCGCGACGGATCGCGTTGAAGTTGGTCTTCTCCTCCGGGAAGGGCGCAGCGAGCACGGGCAGCGTCAGCCTGGGCGGATGATCCGCAGCTACGCCACCGTCATCATCCTCCACCATGTCGGGGATGAACTGACCTTCACCCATGCATGCAGCTCATTGTCATCGACGGTTTAAGGCGATCGCTCACGGAAGATCGTGATCGCCGTGAACCTCGGCGAGTTTTTTCTGCGTTTGCTTCAGCCTGGCCTTGTTCGCCGGATCATCGACGTCGCCATTCGCCTTGATGCCGTGATCGTGCTGAAATTCCTCGAGCGCCCAGCGCAGCTGCTCCGTGTCGACGTCGTTTTCGAAGCCGGCAAAGTAGCCGAGGTTGTTGAGCCGCGTTCGCATTCCGACGTTGCTGCCCACCGGTCCGAGCCTTCCGACAAAAATAACGATCCTGTCGTCGCCAACAGTGAGCTCCGCTTCGTTCGCATCTTCGAGAATCTCGATCGAGAATTTTCCATCCTTGTCCGTCTTCAGCTCGAACACGTCCTCAACGGCCTCGCGACCGTTTTTGTCCTTTGAATCGACGCGGAGAACGACATCCTTGTTCGCGATCGGCTTGGCGTCGACGTCCTGCAGCTGGATGCTCAAAAAGAGCGCCGGATCGTTGAGCGCGAAGACGTGGCGCTGCGAGTCATTGCCCTGCGCGACGTTTCCCGGAGGATCGAGGATGAAAACCGAATCCCCCACCTCCAGTATGTGCGGATTGTGCCGGAGAGTCCTGAGGCCGGCGTTACCCGCATCGTTCCAGATCGTGAGAAAATTCGCGAAGTTGTTGGCCTTGGCGATGCTGGACATGGTTTCGCCCTGCACCACCACGTGGTTGCTGCTCATTCTTTCTGCACGGCTACCATGTGAATGAAACGATGTTCAGATTGTATCGCTTCGGGAGTTCACGGGCCAGAGGAAAATAGCGAATTCGGAGGAAGTGAGATGCCACCTGCCGCGAAGCTGCAAGACAATCACCTCTGCCCGATGCAGTCGCCCGCGGTCGTGCCCATCCCGCACGTCGGCGGCCCGGTGCTTGGTCCCGGCATCCCCACCGTGCTGTTCGAAGGGCAGCCGGCGATCGTCGTCGGAGACGTGTGCGTTTGCGTGGGCCCGCCCGACCTCATCCAGAAAGGATCGGCGGGAGTGACCGCAATGGGCCGCGCAGTCGCGCGCATCGGAGATCCGACGCAGCACGGCGGGTCGCTCATAGGACCAGGATGCCTGACGGTGATCGTGGGCGAGCAGGGGAGCGGCTCAGGCTCGCCAAAGCCAGGCACTCCAAGTCCCGGCGGCAAGGATGACGGCTCGACGCTCACCAACGCGACGGCTTCGTGGATCGAGGTGCAGATGAACGATCGCGGCGGATTCGGCGTCGCGAACACGAAGTTCAGGCTCGAGACGACCGACGGGCAGATCATCCACGGTGTCACCGACGGCAACGGACTCGGACGCGTGGAGGGAATTGAGCCAGGCAACCATAAGATCACCTTCCCCGATCTCCCGCAGGACGGCTTCAGGAAGCAGTAGGCGGCCGCACCTTCAGCTCCCGACCACCGCCGGCTCCGGCCGCTCGCTCTTTTCTTCCGCCGGCAGTCCGCTCGGCGCCGGCTCCGGCGCATCGATGATCCCGCGCTCGAGCCACTCGAACTCTCCCTTCAGCACCTGCTGCGACACCCGGTAGATCGCGGCATCGTTCACGCCGAAGAGATTGTCGAAGAGCGCCGTGATGCGAAGTCGCGATTCGCGGCAGAAGAGATCCGCGAGATCCATCGCATTCACTTCGCCACTCTTGCTCAGCATCCGCGCGCGCGTGCACGTCGCGCTCATCGCGAACAGCTCGGCGCCTATATCCACCGCGCGGAAGAGCACCATCTGCCGCCGCTCGAGCTTCGGACCGAGCTTCACCATCGCGTGGAAGATCGCGCGGCCGAGCCTGCGCGTGGTGGAATCAATGAAGCGAACGTGCTTCGCCAGCGCGCCGAAGTCACCGTAGCCTTTCATGTTCGCCATCCAGCGCGTCGTGTACCATGTAGGATAGAACTTGGCCGAGCGGATGAGCGCGTCCCACTTCTCCTTGCCGGACGCTTTCGGATTCACGACATCGAACGCAGTCTTGAAGTGGTGATCGACCGCCTCGCGCGCGATGAACAGACGCATGATTTCCGAGGAGCCCTCGAAGATCAGATTGATGCGGAAGTCGCGCATCGCGCGCTCCACTGGAATCGGCGCTTCACCGCGCGCCTTGAGCGAGTCCGCGGTCTCGTAGCCGCGGCCGCCGCGGATCTGCAGCGCATCGTCGACGATACGCCAGCCGGCCTCCGTGTTCCAGAGCTTAGCGATCGCGGCTTCGAGGCGAATATCATAGCCGCCGCGATCCGCCATCGCGCTCGCGAGCTCGGCGATCGACTCCATCGCGAATGTGTTCGCCGCCATGAGCGCGATCTTCTGCGCGATCGCCTCGTGCTTGCCGATCGGCTGCCCCCACTGCACGCGATCGTTTCCCCACTCCCGCACGATCTGCAACATCGCCTTCGCGCCATACGCCGCGCTCGCCGGGAGCGTGAGCCGCCCCGTGTTGAGCGTGATCAGTGCGAGCTTGAGACCCTTCCCTTCACCCCAGAGGATGTTCTCCTTCGGGACGCGCACGTTGCTGAAGCGGATGACGCCGTTCTCGATCGCCTTGAGCCCCATGAAGCGCGAGCGATGCAACACCTCGACGCCGGGCCAGCTCGTCTCGACGATGAACGCCGTGATCTGCTTCTTCGGCTTCCCGTTGACGATCGCATCGGGCGTGCGCGCCATCACCACCATGAGCTCCGCGCGCGTGCCGTTGGTGCACCAGAGCTTCGTGCCGTTGAGGATGTAGTGCGAGCCATCCTCGGAGACCGTCGCGAAGGTGCGCATGTTCGCCGGATCGCTGCCGGCATCCGTCTCGGTGAGCGCGAACGCGGAGATCGCGCCTTTCGCCAGGCGCGGGAAGAATTTCTTCTTCTGCGCATCGGTGCCGAAGAGCTTGAGCGGCTGCGGAAGCCCGATCGACTGGTGCGCGGAGAGAAGCGCGGTGAGCGATCCGTCTTTCGACGTCACCATTCCCATCGCGCGGATGTAGCTCACCTGCGAGAGACCGAGCCCGCCGTACTCGCGCGGAATCTTGATCCCGAAGGCGCCGATGTCGCGGAACTGCTGCACGACCTCTTCTGGGATGTGCCCGTCTCGATCGATCGCGTCGGAGTCCACCGTATTCAGCACCGCGCGCAGCTTTTCCATGAACGGCCGGGCGTTCTCCGTCTCGACGTCGTTCTCGGGCGGAAAGGGGTGGATCAAGTCGAGGCGCAGGCGCCCCAGGAAGAGCTCGCGAAGAAAGCTGGGCTCGGTCCAGTCGCTTTCACGTGCGGCCTCGGCGACGTCGCGTGCTTCCTGCTCGGTCGCGAGCTCCTGAGTGATCTTTCCCATGCGTGTCTCGAGAAGGGGTTGGTGGTTCACAAAGTTACCATCCGCCCCGCGCCGCCAGACAGGGAAATCCTTGCCTGTGGATGCCGGAGGGCACGTCAGCCGCGTCTAATGTCCTGTGCGATCAGCGTGCCGACGCCGACGAGCGCCACCACCGCGAAGGTGAACCACTGGACGGCGTAGCCCACGTGTGGACCATCGTCCATGAGCGGTAGCTCGAGTCTCACCGGGGTCACGGTGGGGAGCTCGTGCGCCACGCGCCAGGCGACGAGGGTGTCGAGCGCGACCAGATAGTATGGCGCGATCGGAAAGGGGAACGCCGCGCGCAGCTCTTCGGCGTCGAGGCGCGTCCACGCGTTCGTGTGCGACGGAAGCCGCGCGACACCGCGTCCGCCATGCACGAAGTCCTCGATGTAGCCCGTCACCGTCGCATGTGGCGGCTCGTCCCACTTGCCGAGGTCCACGGTGGCCGCGTCGGACGCGTAGACCCAGCCGCGATTTACGAGCACCGCCGGCCCACCGCCCTCCGGATGAAGCGGTGTGACGATCTGCACGCCAGGCGAGCCGTCGTGGGTGCGGCCGCTCAACACGATCTCATGATCGAAGTCGTAGCTCCCGATGGCGGTCGCACGGCGCCAGTGCGCTCCGGAGCTGTCCGGGGGCAGCTGCGCTAGCGGGAGCGCGGGAGTGTGCAGCCGCGACGCGAGCGCCTCGTTCCGCGTGCGACGCTCGCCGAGTCGCTGGAGCTGCCAGACTCCGAGGCGCGAGAAGATGACGGCGGTGACGACGGCGAAGATTGCGGCGAGAACGTTGCGGCGCTTCATGCTCGAATTATACCGATCACGTGAGACACCGATGTCGGCGAGATCGATTCTCAGAACAGGCTGATCTGTTCTCCGAGATCGTTCGGGTCCACCGGGATCTGACCGAAGAGACGCTGCAGCTGGCGCGCGCTCGCAGGCGAGTGACCGGCGAAGTGGTTGTTCACGTAGCCGTAGACCGCCGTCACTTTCTGTATCAGCATGAGCAGCGCTTCCGACCATTGCTCGATCTCGCGCGTGCGGTCGAATTGCAGTCGCGAGTAGTCGACGATGTCGCGGTCGGGTCCCATCCATCGGATGTACGCGAAGTCGGCCGTCGGACGCTCGGCCAGCGTGAGCATCGTCTTGCGCTGTATCCAGCGCGCGTCGGTGAGCGCGAGCGCGACGCGGAATTCGGAGAGGAGCGCGATTACGCCATCGTTGATCCAGCGTCGATCGCGAAATTCGACCGCGATCTGAATGTCGCGCGGAAGCGTCGGCAGATATGCCGCGAGCGCGGGGAGCTCCGCCGGCCCGAAGTCGGGTCCGAGCTGGATGAGCACGGGGCCGAGTTTCTGGCCGAGCTCGCGTGCGCGATCGAAGAACTGAGCCGACGCATCCCCGGCGTTCCGGAGCCGCTTCTCGTGCGTGATCTCCTGCGGCAGCTTCAGCGCAAAGAGAAAATTATCCGGCGTGCGCTGGGCCCACCCGCGCACGACTTTCGACGCCGGAATCGCGTAGAACGTGGAGTCCACTTCGACCGTGTCGAAGGCGCGTGCGTACAGGGTGAGGTATTCCGGCGCGCGCGTGCCGTCGGGGTAAAAGGGGCCAACCCAGGAGTCGTAATTCCATCCCTGGGTGCCGAGCCGGATGGGAGACATGCAACAAATCGTGGCGGTTGAACGGCCCGGTCGCAATGGCGTAGATCACCAGGGGTACGCTATCTTGCAGGCGTAGCGAAGACGGTGTAGTTACCGTGGGACGGTGCGCCGCGTCGGTCCCGTCGATTTTTCTCGACTTGAGTCAAAATATCGGTCCCGTCCTTGCAAACGATCTAGTTGATCCAATGGCGGGCGAGCACGGAGAGGTGTCTATGGAGCGCAGACGTGACGATCGGCGTGCGACGGAAGAGCGCCAGGTGAGCGACATGAGCTCGCGTCCCGAACAGGAGCGCGAAGTTACTGCGCTCGGACGCTCCCTCGACCTCGTGGTGTACGGGATCGGGCAATCCGTCGGCGGCTGGTGGGCCGAGCGTGATGTTGCCGCGTCGGTTCGCCAGGTGACGTTCGAAGATGACGTCGTGTATCGCGCGCACTACGACTTCTCGCCCACGCGCCTCGCCGATCGCTCGTACGAGGTGGTTCGCCCGGCGTATCTCGTGGGGCACATCGCGGGCACCAACCCGGCGTACGAGGGGCAGTCGTTCGAGATGATCGAACGCGACCTGCGCACCGGCTGGACGGACGAGATCCGCGCGAAGCACGGCGAGTGGGACGCGGTGCGCGGCTACGCGAAGGAAGCGTTCGCGCGGCAGCGCCAGCGAATCCTGCGGGTCAGTGGCGAGCATCGCCGCGTGACGTCCGAGCGGCCGGCCATGGACGGGCAGGCGAGCGACTAGCTCACTCCGGGCATCGCGCTCAGCGCGCATTCGAGTTATCTTAGTACTAAGATGACTGCCCCTCTCGATGATGAGCCGCCGCTCTCGGCGGCAGATGCCAAGCGAAACAAGGCTGCGCAGGATTCGGCACCCGCCCTCAAGGCGTGGGTCGTGCTCGCGCGCGCCTATCTCGCGATCTCCCGCCACGTCGCCGCCGACGTCGCGCGCTTCGGGCTCACCGCCTCCGAATTCGGCATCCTCGAGGCGCTCTACCACAAGGGTCCGCTGCTGCTCGGCGATCTCCAGAAGAAGATCCTGGTCACCAGCGGGGGCGTGACCTACCTCGTCGATCGCCTCGCGAGGAAGGGGCTGGTCACGCGCGAGAGCTTCCCCGGCGACAAGCGTTCGCGCTTCGCCGTGCTCACGCCCGAGGGCAGCGCGCTCATCAAGCAGATCTTCCCGGGTCACGCCAAGCGCCTCGCCAAGGTGTTGGGCGCGCTCACCCCCAAGGAGCAGAAGCGGCTGACGGGGATGCTCCGCGATCTCGGGAAGGGCGCGGAGAAGGAGCCACTGCCCCGGGAACGAAAAAAGGGCAAGACCGGTTTATCTTAGTAGTAAGATACTTTGATATTCGTCTTCGTCCCTGAGTACACCACATGTCGAACATCACCGGTCTCCATCACGTCACCGCGATCGCGGGACCTGCCCAGGAAAATCTGGACTTCTACGCCGGCATCCTGGGGATGCAGCTAGTCAAGAAGTCGGTCAACCAGGATGATCCGTCGACGTACCACCTGTTCTACGCCGATGGCGAAGGACACGCGGGCTCGGATCTCACCTTCTTCCCGTGGGCGCACATGCGGCGCGGCCGCGACGGCACGGGGCTCACGAACGAGGTCTCGCTCGCGGTGCCCGCGGGCTCGCTCGCCTACTGGAACGAGCGGCTCACGAAGCACGACGTGAAGATCGGAACGCAGGTCATGCGCTTCGGCGAGCGGGCGCTTCCCTTCACCGACGTGCACGGGCTCGCGCTCGCGCTGGTCGAGACGAGCGACGCACGCGAGTTCACACCGTGGGGCGGAAGCCCGGTGCCGATCGAGCATCAGATTCGCGGGCTGCACACCGTGCGCATCTCCGAGCGGAACCGCTCGCACACCGAGCAGCTCCTCGAGATGGGGATGGGCTTCAAGGTGCTGGCCGAGGAAAATGGATGGAAGCGCTACGCACTGGGCGACGGCGGCTCGGGGCGCATTCTCGATGTCGAGGAGCTTCCGAGCGTCGCGCGGGGTGCGTGGGGAACGGGGCGAGTGCACCATGTCGCGTGGCGCGTCGATGACGACGCCGCAGAGCTCGCGGCGCGGACGCAGCTGCACGAGGTCGGCACGCAGACCACCGAGGTGATCGACCGCATCTGGTTCAAGTCAGTGTACTTCAGCGAGCCGGGTGGCGCGCTGTTCGAGCTCGCGACCGTCGGTCCCGGCTTCGAGATCGATGAAAGCGCGGATGCGCTCGGAACGCAGCTGATCCTGCCGCCGTGGCTCGAGCCCGCGCGAGCGGAGATCGAGAAGGGGCTGCCGGTGCTGGCTGCGCCGGCCGTGGAAGCGGAGGTTAAGTAAGCGCCGCTATGAAGTGGGCCGCGTCGAGCACGTCGTCATTCGTGATCTCGTGACCCGCGTTGAAGAAGTTGATCGTAGCAACCGCGCCGGCTGTGGTCAGCAATGACTGCAATCGGCGCGCTTGTTCCGGCGTGGCGATGGGATCCCATTCGCCGGAGCTGAGGAGCACGGGCGTGCCGGGGAGCTTCGCCGGCGTCCTCGGCTCGAAGGGGACCATGGCGCGAAAGAGGATCGCGGCCGAGAAGAGCGTTGGCCCGGTGAGGAGGACGCTCGCAGCGATGTTCGCGCCATTCGAGAAGCCGACGGCGATGAGCTTCGCGGAATCGATCTCGTACTTCTCCACCGCGCCGTTCACGAAGCGGATGAGCTGCTGGGTGCGCAGCGCGAGATCCTCGAGATCGAACACGCCCTCGGCGAGCCGTTTGAAGAAGCGCGGCGCTCCCCGCTCACTCACCGCGCCGCGCGGGCTCAGGATCGCGGCGCCAGGGAGGAGCGATTCGCCGAGTGGGACGAGATCGTTCTCGTCGCCGCCGGTGCCGTGCAGCAGGAGCAGCGTGGTGCCGGCGTTCGCACCTTCACCTGTCGTGAAGCGGTGGACGAGCTCGAGGTCGGTGGAGGGCTTGATCATGGGCGCATCATGATGGAAACAAGGGCGAGGAGCAACAACCCAAAAGTGTAATAGACGGCTCGAGGGTGGCGACGATACCGTTTGTGCACAGCCTGATCCCACTCACGCTCGAGGAACCGCACGCACGACACCTTCGGCTTCATGGCCACCTTCATGGCGACCACAGTGGGCTGCTCACTCTTCGCAATGATGTCGACGCCCGCCAACGCGCAGAGCGCGAAGGACATTCGCGGCCCTTCGCCGCTGGTCGCGATCGACAACGAGCCGCCGCCCAGGATCGTCGTGGACCCGCCGCTCGCCGAGCAGCTCGCGGAGGGGCTCGTGTTCATTCAGTATCGCACCGAAAATCTGCGCGTGGTGCCGGTGTTCGGGAAAGGCGCCCTCACGGTGTCGCCGCGCCTCGGTCACGTACACATCACCGTCGATGACAACTCGTGGCACTTCGTCGACGCGAGCGGTGAGACGGTGATCCTCGTGGGATTGAAGGCGGGTTCGCACAGCGTGTTGTTCGAGCTCGCGGACCCGACGCACAAGGTGATCACGAGCCACACGGTGAAGTTCGTGGTACCCGCGCACGAGGCCGCACATCAGTGAAGGTTCTCCGCGGTGGCGGTGCGGCTCGAAGCTACCGGTACGTCTCGAAGAACCCCGTGCCCTCACCGGCAACCGGCGAGCCGCCCACGCGGCCGCTGATCTTCGCGCGTCCCTTCATCTGAATGAAGTAGGGTTTCAAAATCCGCCGCGCGCCCGCAGCATCGCCGCGCTCGATGAGCGACGTGCGCGTATCGCTGCCGATCGCGTCCTCGATGGTGAGCTCCACGCGGAGGGTGTCGGTGCCGCGCGCGTCCTGCATCACCGCGCGGCTCGGCACTCGCACCTCGCGCCCGTTCACTTCGATCGTTCGGCCATCCTCGTACGCGATCTCGTGCGGGCGAAAGAGGGCGCGAAAGCCGAGCGAGTCGGTGAGGTAGACGAAGAAGGGCTGCGTCGTGCCCACGCTGTCCGGCGGTGCGACGCGGCCGTAGAGCAGCGTGTACCCGCCCGCGCGCGTCGCGCCCCAGTCCCACGATACGCCGTGCCACACCCCCCAGTTGTGATCGTGATAGCTCTGCGCGCCATCGTACCTGGTGCATACGCCCGCGATGCACATCGAGCCGCTCGCGCTCGCGCGTAGCCCCGGCACCGCATACCCCGATGCAAAGGCGCAGCTCTCCTCCGTATCCGCGCACTCGGCGATCGACGCGCCGGGGAACAGGATGTTCGGCGCTGGGGTGACGACGAGGTCGAGGCTGAGCGGCGCGCCGTTCCCGTTCTCGCGCGCGGCGCCGGTGAGTGAATAGCGACCGTCGCCGAGCAGGTGCACTGACGACGTGCCGATCGAGAGGTCGGCGCTATCGGTTGAGAAGTGCACCTGGTCCCTCCGCACGTTGGCGGTGAAGCGACGCGTGCGCCCGCCCTGCTCCCGCACGCTCACCGCGACTTGCCCTCCCCACTGCGTTCCGCGCACATCACCGGCGATGATATACGAGATGAACGCCCACTCCTTCCCGCTCGAGGAGAGCACGTTGAAGTAGTGCCACTCGGCCCAGCTCTCGCGATGCGCGACGTTCTTCGGCGGCAGATGAAAGTGATCGATGCTCGTGTAGAGCTCTTCGGGCGTCGGCGTCGCCCACCGACGGTCGCCGTCGTCGTCGCTCCACGATCCGGTGATCACCGGTGGCAGCGCATCCACCGCGGCGCTATGCGACGGTATCTCGCCGGCCGCGCGCACTGTGCGCTCGGTGCCGTGGGCGCGGAAGTAGAGGAGCTTTCCGTCGATCTGCGGCGCAACCGTCGCCACATCGCGCGCCAGGCGCGGCGATGCGAGCAGCTGCCGATAGATGAAGCGCGCGTTGGCGATCGAGAAGAAGAGGCCGCCCACACCGCCGGTTTTCATCACCTCGATGTCCATCCCCTCGGGAAGGACCGTCACCTGCCCGCCGCCCACGAGCTTCTCGTCGCGCGACTGCGCGAGCATCGCCTCGCCGATCGCGAGCAGCACGATCATCACGCCGACGCCCAGCGAGTAGCCAAATAGCAGGAAGAGCGAGCGAAGCGGACGGTGAGCGAGATTCCGCAGCGCGAGGAGCGTGATCACCCTCGCAGCTCTCGCCAGGGCGGCGGACACTCGGCGCGCGGCACCGCAAAGCGAAGCGCGGCGTCATCCTCGCCGATGATCCGCTTCGCGAGCTCGGCCTCGCCCTCGTCGTGCACGCGGCGCGCGGGATCAGCGAGCAGCTCGGCCGCCTCCTCGCGCGTGAGCGTGCTCACGTACACGTCGGCCCAGGGTCCGTAGTCGAACGAGAGATACGCCGCGCGCTGCGCGATTCCCTCGACGAGCGGCTGGTCGCCGCGGATCGGAACGCTCAACGTCGGCTGCAGCGCGGGCATGTCGAGCTCGACGAACGTCGCGCGCTCGTATGCGAGGGCGGGCGCGGGATGGGGCTTCGGGAATTGCGACTCGATGGCGGTGAGCTCGTGCGCGCTGATCGCCAGCGGTGCCCACGAGACGAGTGTTCCGTGCGCCTCTCCCTCCCCAATCGCGAGCAGCTCGCGCACCTCGTCGCACGTCCGCCCATCGAAGAGGTACGCAACCAGCGTCGGCAGCGGCCACGCGCGCGAGGTCGCGACGCCGGGCGCGTCGCCTGCGGGCATGATCCGCACGTTCATCGACCGGTCATCCACCTGGCACCTCATCCTGGACGATTACGCCGTCCCGCATGTGCACGACACGGCGTGCCGCACGCGCGAGATTCTCGTCGTGCGTCACGACGACGACCGTCGTTCCGTCGGCGTGCAAGCGGCCGAACAGCGAGATGATCTCCTGCCCCGTCTTCGCATCGAGCTCACCGGTGGGCTCGTCGGCCAGAAGCAGCGACGGTCGATTCGCGAGCGCTCGCGCGATCGCGACTCGCTGTTGCTCCCCGCCCGACAGCTGCGCCGGCCGGTGCTTCACACGATCCGCCAGGTCCACGTACCGCAGCAGCTCCGTCGATCGCTCGCGCCGCTCCGCCGCCGATACTCCCGCCTCGGCCATCGGCAGCTCGACGTTCTCCCTCGCCGAGAGTATCGGCAAGAGGTAGAAGCGCTGAAATACGAATCCGATATGTCTGAGCCGGAAGTCCGTGACCTCGCGGTCGCCGAGCGTGCCGACGTTGCGTCCCTCGATCTCGATAGTGCCCGACGTTGGTGCATCGATCGCGCCCAGCAGGTTGAGCAGCGACGATTTCCCGCAGCCGGACGGTCCTACTATAGCGAGGTACTCACCCTTCTCGACTTCGAGCGAGACCCCACGCAGCGCGTGTACCGCCTCGCGCTCCAGCGGATAATCACGACGCACATCGCGGGCCCGAACCAGCGCGCTCACGCGACCGCCTCCTCGCGCAGCGTGCTCGCGAGCGGGAGGGACGCGGCGCGCCACGCGGGGTAGAGGCCGGCGAGCACCCCGCACGCGGTGAGGAGTCCGATCGCGGTCCAGGCCGCGCGCGGCTGGAAGAGGAAGAAGTCGATCGCCGCCGGGAGCCCCGGGAAGCGCGAGAGGATCGTATTGAGGTAGCGCGCCGTGATGAGCCCGAGCCCGGTTCCGAGCACCGCGCCGGTGACGCTGAGCGCCGTGCCCTCGAGCACGATCTGCTGCACGACGTGCGCCTTCGAGACGCCGATCGCACGCATCACGACGATCTCGCCGACGCGCTCGTTCACGGACACCGTGACGAGCGTGGTCACGAGGAGAAAGCCGACGACCAGACTCACGGCGCCGAGGATGGCGCTGAGCTGTCGAAAATACCCGAGCCGCTCGTCGACGCGCGCCATCGCGTCGGCGGTGGAGATCACGTCGATGGTGGGGAGAGCGGTGCGCATCCACTTCGTCACGTCGGGAACCTTGCTCGCATCGCGGAGCCGCACCATGAACAGCGAAACGCGATCCTCGCGCGCGGCGCCGGTCATCTCCTGCAGCGTGCGCAGCGGGATGGCGACGGCGAGCTGGCCGCTCGCGAGATAGAGAAACTTCGCGCGGCCGGCGATGACGAGCGCGCGCTCACCGGAGTGCGTGCGGAGCTGTGGATCGAAGCCCGAGGCGATGCGGAGCGTGTCACCGACCTTCGCGCGGGTCGCGCGAAGGAAGTCGTCGTTCGCGATGAGCGTGTTCGGCTCCGTCGCGTCGCGGCCGGCGGCGAGCTGGTAGTCGCCCTGCGCCTGCGGGTCGACGCCGAGCGCGAAGGTGGTGATCGAGGAATCGCCGCGCAGCACGTGCACCGATGCGCCGAGCACGGGGCTCACGAGATCGACTTCGGGGCGCGCGCGCAGCTTCGCGGTGACGTCGGAGGCGGCGGTGATCGTTGCCTCGGTGTCGAAGGGCATCGTGCCGCGCGGGGTGAGGCGCATCTGGAAGCCGCGGCTCAGGAGCAGCTGGCGGAACGACTCGCGCATTCCCGTGGAGAGCATCACCATGTCGAGCAGCATCGCCGCCGCGATCGCGACGCCGCAGACGGCGAGGATCGTGCGCGCGCGATTGCGCCGGAGCGACGCGAGGGCCAGCACGAGCCGCATCAGCGACCCAGCAGAACGAGCGGATGCGTGCGCACCAGCCGGCGCGCCGCGAGCGCGCCGGCGACGATGCCGAGCACGAGCGAGAGCGTCACGGCGAAGATCACGATGTCGCTCGTCACGAGCGCGAATCGGAGCGGCGTCTGGTAGCGCGCCTGGTAGTGCCAGTTCACGGCGAGGGAAGTCACCCACCCCATGACGACGCCGACGCCGCTTCCGATCACCGACACGAACGCGGCCTCGAGCACCACAGTGAGCATCACCGAGCGGCGCGAGATGCCGAGTAGCCGGAGCGCAGCGACATCGCGCCTCCGCTCGTCGACCTTGAGGAGAAGGATGCAGAGCAGAAAGACCGCGCTCGCGACGATCGTGATTACGCCGATCGCGCGATGAAAGCGGCTCACGACCGCGAATGTTGCCGAAGTCTCCACCGCGATGTCACGCGATCGATACGCGCGAAAGCCGAAGGCCGCATCGTTGATCATGCGAACGGCCGAGTCGGCTGCGGGAGTGCCGTGCGTAGCGATGGCGAAGCGGTCGACGCGATCGCCGTAGCCAACGAGACGCTGAAGCTGATCGAGATGCAGATGCACGCGATAGTCGCTGCGCGCAATCTCGCTCGGATCCGCGCGCCGCCCGATGATCGCGGCGAGGACAACCGAGTCCCCGCCGGCGCCTGGCGTGGCCGAGACGACGACTGTGTCGCCGACGCGCACGTGGGCGTCGGCGGCCAGGCGCTGGTCGATTGTGATCGTGCGGAGCTGGAGCGCGAGCAGCAGTGCAACCATGAAGGGAAGCTAACCGCCTGAGAAAGAAGTCGTCGTCGTGAATGGCGCGCGGGGCCTCACTAGTCCATCTTCACGGTCCATGCCGACTTCCATCTTGATCGATACGGATCCGGGGATCGACGATGCCGTTGCGCTCGCGCTCGCCGCGAAGCTCGCCACGCTGAAGATCGTCGCGATCACGACGGTGCACGGGAACACCGACATCGAGCGGGCGACGCGCAATGCGCGACTCGTGGCGTCCATTGCGGGAATCGATGCGCCGATAATCCCCGGCGCCTCGTCGCCATTGGTGCGCGAGCCGCGTCCCGCGCGCGAGACTCATGGCCCCGAGGGACTCGGCCACGTGATTCCCTCGCAGCCGGCGGAGCACGAGATCGACGGAGCGGCGGAGGCGATCATCGCGCAGGTGCGCGGCCATCACAAGCTCACCATCTGTTGCCTCGGCCCGCTCACGAATCTCGCGACGGCGATCGCGTTCGCGCCGGACATAGCGGACGCGCTCGGTCCGATCTTCATCATGGGCGGTGCCCTCGGCGTGCCGGGGACGCAGACGCCCACGAGCGAGTTCAACTGGTGGTCGGATCCGGAGGCATCGGACTTCGTGATGCACGCGAACCTCGACCTCAGGATCGTCCCGCTCGACGTCACGCGCCGAATCGCCGTGCCGGGAAATGCGATTCGTGCTCTCGCAAAAGCGGGGGAGAGCGATCAGCAGGCGCGCTTCTGGGCGGACGCGCTTCGCTTTTACGCGAGCTTCCACGAGGAGTACGAGCACTTCGATGGATGCATCGTGAATGACGCGCTCGCGATCGCGCTGGCAGCGAATCCGTCGCTCGCCAAATGGGAGGAGATGCGTCTCGACGTCTCGCTCTCGGATGATGAGCGTCGCGGTGCGGTGCGGCGCTCGGCCGCCGGTGGATACGCCACGGTGGCGATGACGGTGCAGGCGCATCAGGTGCTGGCGCTTCTCGAACAGCGCGTCTTTGCGCGATGGCTCCCTCCGGGATCGCTCGCCGAGGGCGCAGCTGGTGCCGATCGGTGGCTCGCGGCGGCCGCTCTGCGCGCGGCGGCAGAGTGACGCGCGCTGCGCCCGTCGCCATCATCGGCGCCGGAGAGATCGGAAGCGGATGGGCCGCGCTCTTCGCGTCGTACGGCGCCGAGGTGCGGATCGTCGATCCCGATCCGCGCGCGCTGGAGCGTTCGAGGGATGCGCTCGCGTGCGCACGCACGCTGCGCAAGGGCGCGGAGAGTGGACGCATCCTCCGCTCGGCCAACGCCGCCGACGCGGTGCGCGGCGCAGTGTGGGTGCAGGAGTCGGTGCCTGAGGGACTCGTGCTCAAGCGCACCGTGCTCGCATCGCTCGAGGGCGTGCTTCCGCCGGACGCCATCGTCGCGAGCTCGACGTCGACACTCGGCGCATCCGTGCTCGGCGAGGGACGGTCGTTTGCGAATCGCCTGTTGGTGGCGCATCCGCTGTATCCCGTGTACGCGGTGCCGGTGGTCGAGCTGTGCGGCGGCCGCGAGACGACGCAGGCGACGATCGCGCGCGCGGCGGAGACGCTGCGTCTCGCGGGTCGCGAGCCGATCATCGTGCAGCGCGAGCTGCCAGGGCTCGTCGCCAACAGGCTCACGGCGGCGCTTCTGCGCGAGGCGCTGGATCTCGTGGCGCAGGGAGCGATTGGCGTGCGCGATCTCGACCACCTCGTGTCGCGCGGCATCGCGACGGGGTGGGCCACGCGCGGGCCGCTCGCGACGGAGCTCGCGGGGAGCGGTGCGTCGACGCTCGATGAATTCCTGAAGGACACGGAGGGGCCAATGGCGGCGCTGCTCGCGTCGCTCGCTGATTGGCGCGCGATGCCGCCATGGGGGCGCGAGGCGCTGCGCCGAGCGACGCAGGGCGCGGTCGCGATGCCGGGCGAGTGCGAGTGGGCGGCGATGATCGGGCGCGTGATGAAGGCGGCGGAGCCTTCGGGGTGAGCTAGGTCCAGCCGTCCGTCGCGACGCGACCATTGCCGGCTAGAGGCACGAATCAGAGCCTATCAGCGTCGATGATTGCCTGCGCGAATTCTCTTGGAGCTTCCTGAGGCACGTTGTGACCGATGCCGGGAAGCACTCGATGCGCATACTTCCCGGAGAATTTCTTCGCGTACGGTTTTCCATCTGCGGCCGCGCCATCGAAGTCACTGCCGATCGTGATCGTGGGAACGGAGATGGCGGGTCCCTGAGACAGCTTCTCCTGCTGCGCAGCGTAGTGCTCTTCGCCCTTCGCGAGGCTCAGGCGCCAGCGATAGTTGTGGATTACGATGGCGACGTGATCGGCGTTGTCAAAGGAAGCAGCCGTGCGATTGTAGGTCGCGTCATCGAACGACCATTTCGGCGAGGCGATCGTCCAAATGAGCTTGTTGAAATCCCGGCGATTGGCTGAGTAGCCGTGCACGCCGCGGCCGGTAGCGAAATAGTACTGATACCACCAACCCAGCTCCGCCTTGGGCGTAAGCGGCTGCTGATTCGCGACGAGATTCACGATCAGGTAGCCGCTCACCGGTACGATCGCCTTGCATCGCTCCGGCCATAGCGCGGCGACGATGTCTGCGGTGCGAGCGCCCCAATCGAAGCCGCCGATGATCGCTTGCTTGATCTGGAGCGAATCCATGAGCGCGATGACGTCCGTAGCGATGGCCACCTGCTCGCCATTACGCACCGTGTCGCTCGTGAGGAAGCGCGTGGTGCCGAAGCCGCGCAGATAGGGGACGATCACGCGATAGCCATTCGCGGCGAGCAGCCGCGCGACGTCGACATAGCTGTGAATGTCGTATGGCCATCCGTGGAGGAGAATCACGGGCGGGCCGTTGTGCGGGCCGTCTTCGACATAGCCGATGTCGAGGACGCCGGCATTTACCTGCTTGACTGGCCCGAACGCACGAGGGACTTCGCCGCGGTTGATCGCTGGCTTCGAGGAGCTGCTCATGAGCTGACTGCTCGCGTCGCCGAGGCCGAACCTCGATGCAGCAATGGTCATGGCCGCGGCTCCAAGGAAGCGGCGGCGATCGGGATTCTGATTCGTATCGTTTTCGTCGGTCATGTCTTGCAGTTCGGAATCGGGGTATTCGCTTCACCTATTAGATGCAGTCGTTCGAAGCTGCATCTATGGTAGGAGCGCAGCCTCCGCGGCTCCATTGCACAATGGTGGTATTGACAGGGGGTGCGTGCGAGCGTGCTCGTGCAGGAGGAGCGATAACCGACACCATTGATTCACGAAATAGAATATGGGCTCGGACCTATCATCTGTGTCAGGAAGGGGGGGAGCGGAAGATCTCGCGACGTTGACGGCGAGTTTCGGGGAGACTCGCGAAAAGATTCGTTACATCTCACCCCGACGGAATCGGTTCGCTGTCAGACCTCGCTCACACCATTCAGTTCGCCTCCGATAGGAGCGCTGAATGAGTGTGCTCGTCGAGTCACCGAGCTTGATCGTGCGCCGCGCCGCGCTGGATGTTCGCTATGCGGGTGGAATGCAGGGCTTCCTGCGCGAGATGGAGCTGCCAGAGCATCGCGCACTTCGGACGTGCGCCGATAGTCAGCTGGTGTGCGTGAGCTTTCTGCTTGCGATGCACGCGCGAAGAGTTGCCGAGAAACTCGAGGCACTTGGCCTCCGGCACATCGTCGACGATCGGTGTGTCGAGCTCGTGATAGTCGGAGCAGATGGCGAGGCCAGGGGTTTGTGCGAATGGATGAAGGTCGAGAAGCACACCGCCGGCTTCATTCACGCGTGGCTGGCAACGAGCGATCACGGAGAGTTGAGTGCACCGCAGGGATGGGATCACGAGCGAGCAGTGCGCGCACACCCCGACACGTTTGGAGATGAGTGGGGCAACTGCGCCCGTATCACGAATGAAGACGGGCTCGAGACGTGGCTCGATTATCGGACGGGTGAGATGGAAACGAGGGCGTCGACCGGTGCCAGCGTGAGCGTGGCACCGTGCGAGTCTCCGAGAGCAATCGTAAACACTGAGCCGTTAATGCCGGTTGTCCTGGGCGCGCTCGCCGCGGCCAACATTGCATTCATCCGCAGCGAAGGTACGTCGGTGGCCTTCGGCGGGCACAGAATATCGGGCTTCTATTTTCATCGCATGTTCGTCGATGAGCAGGAGCGCGCGATCACGAGCTACTGCACACTTGGAACGCACGTCCCGGAAGCGCAGCGGCCAGCCGTCGAGGAGCTGCTGCTGCGACTGAACGAGCGGACGTCCGAGCACATGCTGATCCTCGACGGCAGCACTGGGTGGGTGACGGCGCTCACCCATCAACGCATCGAGAATCCTGTCTGCGGAACGAGTGACATCGTGTCGATATGGAATGGCATATCAGATTTCGCCTCGGCGCATTGCGCGCCGGTCATGCGTGTGGCTTTCGGCGGAATGTCGCCGTATGAGAACGCTACGTGGTCACCTGATCGACCGTAGCGGCGTCTCGTTCAGCGCACCGTTACGCGATCCGCGCGATCAAGTCTGATTTGCGAGCTCCTTCCCGAATGGAATAGATGACTGCGATTCAGTCCTTCCTCTTCACATCATGCGCCTTCGCTGCGCTCTTCGTCATGCTCGTGTCCGTTCACGAGCTTGGCCACGCGGCCGTCGCGCTCCTCTACGGCAGGCGGCTTTACTCGATTCGCATACTCGGCGCCGAGCTCCGCTTCCGAAAACGTCGCGGAAAGCGCGGCAAGTACGCCACCAGTCTCCACATCCTGCCCTATGTGGCCGGCGATCACGGAGATGTGCGCGCGGAATCGTCGCCGAGCCGCAGAGAGGATATCGTCTTCAGTCTCGCTGGTATTGTGTGCGAGGCCGCACTGATCGGGACGTTATGGAATCGAGTGGTGTGGTCGACCGCCGACCAGAACCAGGCGTGGTATCGCGCGTTGATAATAAGCGTCGTGGTCGCCGCGGTCATCGCACTCGAGAGCGTCCATCGCGGAGGAGATCTCTATTTCGTGCTTCGCGCATTTCGGCCGAAACGACGCCCTCGGCGACGTGCTTGAAACGATCGCCTTTCTTCGTGCGCCGGTGTTCACGCCCCGCTTGCCCGTCTAGCTCTTCTTCGCCGTCACAATGAGCGTGATGGAGCTCGCCGGAAAGCTCATCGTGATGCCGCCCGGTCGCACCCAGACGTCGGCGCCCTTCACGATCGCGGTGCCCGCGCCGCTCACCGAGTAGACACTCGCCTTCCCCGCCGGCGTGAAGTGCGTGAAGCTCACGTGCGCCGACTGCGCGGTCGCGCTCTTGTTCACCACCATGATCGTGAGCGCGCCGTCGCTGGTGCGGAGCGAGGAGTAGAGAGCGACGCGAGCCTGATCAGTGCTCGTCGAGCGCGTCCAGGTGTCACCGTATTTCGCGCCCGCGCCGTCGTAGTTGCGGAAGATGCGGAAGGCGTTTGCCGCCGGCCACGTGCGATCCGGCGGTCCCCAGAGCGTCGCGATGTCGAGCGCCTCGCGTCCGAAGATCCCGAAGATGTCCGCCTGCGCGAGCGCGCCGTTGATCGACTTCTGTCCGCCCCAGTTGTATTCGGTGATGCCGATCTTCGTGCCGGGATAGTTCTCGTTCACCCATTTGTGGAACGTCGGAATGAGCTGCACCGGCGGATAGTACGTGCCGATCCAGTTCTCCTCGCGATACGTCGAGTCCCAGAACGTGCGCGTCGAGCGGAGACGGGCGGCCTGCACGTCGGCTGTGCCGGGATCCTGGCTGAAGTCGATCACTCCCGGAGGCGACGGATACCAGTGCTCGGTGAAGTAGTCCAGGATCCGCACACCGTTTGCCTGCTCGTACGCTTTCATCTGCTGGAGGTAGTACACGGCGTTGTACAATCCGCCGTTCAACGACGGATTGCCGACGTACACCGCCCAGCCAAAATCCTCGGGACCCGCGACCCACGAGCTCGGATCCGCACTCTTGATCGCAGCCGCGTACGTCTTCGAGCGCGACGTGATCTCCTGATAGGTTGGCGCGACGGGGTGCACATCGCGATGCGTGTTCGCCCATCCGCCGGGCTCGTTGTCGAGCGCGTAGAAGCGCACGCCGCCACTTCCCGACGCGCCGAACTTTCCCGTCAGATGATTGACCCACGCCTTCTGCGTGTTCTCGGTGTTCGCAACATGGATGCGCGCGATATCGCTGTCGGCCAGGAAGATCTGGCTGCCATCGGTGTGCAGTCCGTTGCCGCAATTCGTCACCGCGCCGCGCACCGTTGGATGCACGTACGGATTCACCGACTGCTGCGGCCCGAACTCCGAGACAGGATAGCTGCAGTCCCACACGCTCACCTTGTCGATCCACTGTATGATCGGCACCGACACGAACGTCGCGGCGCCCGCGCTCTTGTCGCGCGTGACGATCGCGTCGACCTGCGCGCCCGATGTCGGCGTCGCGACGCCGCCACCCGCCATGAAGTACCAGTCGAAGCCCGCGTTGCTCTGGTCGACCTGCCAGTTGTAGCGCGTGATCCCGTCGCCGCCCCAGCGCGTGACCGCGATGCCCAGGTCGGTGAGATACGCGGCGTCGAGGCCGAAGGTGCTGACACCGTAGATGTACGGGCTGATCGAGTGATGATCCGCCGTCGCATCGATCGCGAGCAGCGGCGCTGCCGGATCGGTGGCGATCGGCACGGGATAGACGAGGAGCGTGTCGCTCGCGGCGTGCGCGACACCGTTGCCGCTCGCGCTAACCGTGATCGTCGTGTAGCCGGCCGCGGCGCCGGTGACGACGCCGGAGGCCGAGATGCTTGCGCCTGTGGTGGCGCTCCACGTCACCGCATGACCCGCGAGCACTCTGCCGCTCGCCGTCTTCACGGTATCGGTGAGCTGGAGCGTCCCGCCGATGTTGAGCGTGTCGCGCGGCGCGACGATCTTCACAGTTGCGGCGATCGAGTCAGTGACCGAGAGAGGGAAGCTTCCCTGCACGGTGCCGCTCGATGCGAAGATCGTCGCGGTTCCCATCTTCCGCGCTGTCACGACACCCGCCGACGACACGGCCGCGATACTCGTGTCCGATGTGAGCCACGAAACGGGCGTCGGCAGCGTGTTGCCGCTCGCGTCCTTCGGCGTTGCCGTCGCGGTGAGATGTGTACTGACCTCGAGGCTCGCCGTACTCGGCGTGACGACAACCGTGGCGACCGTGGCCGGCGGCCCGGTGGTGCCGCCACCGTTGTCGCTCGAGCCTCCGCACGCGAGTGGCATCATCGATGCGAGAATCCACATCCAGCGGCCGTGCTGCGCGGGAACGTATGGGAGCTGCGGCATGTCATTGTCTCCGGAGTCGCTGCGATGCGAGGCAGCTCCGGGAAAGACGAGCCCCGAGAGGGGCGAGTCACGATGCGTAACGAGGCGTTACAGCTGGCTTAGCTGACGATGCGGTGCTCCATCGTCTTTCCCGTCTTCGAGCCGCGCACCAGCAGTATCGGGATCGTACACCGATGCCTCAGCGACTCGGCCACGCTCCCATAAAAGAGATCGGAGAAAAACCGATGCCCGTGCGTCGACATCGCGATCAGATCACACCCCTCTCGCGTCGCCGCCGCCACGATCTCGCGCACCGGATCTCCGCTCGCCAAAATCGCATCGGTCTCGAAGCCGTCGCGCTCGAGGCTCGCGGCGATACCCTCGAGATAGGCGCGATCCCCCTGGATCTCCTCGCTCTCGCGCAGGTCGAGATGATGGATATTGCGCGCGGCCCAGCCGTCGGCGACATGGATGAGGATGAGCGCGGCCTTGCAGTACGTCGCCAGCGTGCGCACGTGATCGAGAATGGCCTCGTCATATGCCGAGTGCTCGAGGGGAACGAGAATGCGCTTGTACATCATTGCCCCCCGGTCAGAAGCTGCGCGATCAGCCACACGTTCAACGCGGCGATGAAGAACGCCACGAAGTAGGACAGGAGTCGCAGCCAATTCGGATTCACGAACTCGCCCATCTTGAGGCGGTCCGACGTGAAGCGCACCAGCGGAAACACCGCGAACGACAGCTGCAGACTCAGCACGACCTGGCTCATCACCAGCAACTTCGCCGTCCCCGACTCACCATACAGGATGGCGACCACCACCGCAGGCACAATGGCGACGCCGCGAGTGATCAGCCGTCGCATCCACGGACGCAGCCTGATCTGGAGGAAGCCCTCCATCACGATCTGCCCGGCGAGCGTGCCGGTGATCGTCGAGTTCTGTCCCGACGCGAGTAGTGCCAGCGCGAACACGGCACTCGCGCCCCCCACGCCGAGCAGCGGCGTAAGCAGCGTGTAGGCCGTTTGAATCTCCGCGACGTCCGAGTGTCCCGACGTATGGAAGCTCGCCGCCGCGACGATCAGGATCGCGGCGTTGATGAACAACGCGAAGGTCAAAGCGATCGTTGAGTCGAGAAACGCGAATCGCACGGCCTCGCGCTTCCCCACCGCCGTCTCTTCGTAGCGCCTGGTCTGCACGATCGACGAATGCAGATAGAGATTGTGCGGCATCACGGTCGCGCCGAGGATGCCCATCGCGATGTACAGCATTCTTGGATCGCGCACGATCTCGACAGTCGGCACGAAGCCCGCCAGCACACCGGCGAGCGATGGCTTCGAGATCACCACCTCGAAGAGGAAGCACAGCCCAATCGTCGCGATCAGCACGATCACGAGCGCCTCGAGCCAGCGAAATCCCTTCGTCTGCAGAAAGAGCACGACGAGCACATCGGCCGCGGTGAGCACGACGCCGACGGTGATCGGGATGTGAAAGAGCAAATTGAGCGCGATGGCCGAGCCAATTACCTCGGCGAGATCGCACGCGGCGATCGCGGTCTCGCAGATGATCCACTGGAAGATCACGACGGGGCGCGAGTAGTGATCGCGACACGCCTGCGCGAGATCGCGCCCCGTGACGATGCCGAGCTTCGACGACAGCCCCTGCAGCAGCACGGCCATCAGATTCGACAGCAGAATCACGAACAGCAGCCGATACCCGAACGCCGAGCCGCCGGCGAGATCGGTGGCCCAGTTTCCCGGGTCCATGTAGCCGACCGCGATCAGATAGCCCGGTCCGGCGAACGCCAGCGCCTTTCGCCACGTCGACTTCCCCGTCACCGGCACCGAGCGATACACCTCCGCCAGACTCGGTGTGAGACGCGCACGACGCCACCCGCCGGGCGAGGCTTCCGTATCGGGTAGCTCGACCTCTTCCGTGCGAGGGCTTTCGGGAAGCGCCACTACTTATCTTCCTCGCTGGTGGTGATCGCATCCACGAACACCTTCTTCGCGGCCTGCGGCGTGAGACGCACGCGTTTGCCGCCGACCTTGAGCACGAGCGGGCCCTCGAACGGCTCCTGCGTCACGAGCTCGATCGCCGTGCCGGGGGTGACGCCGAGCGCCTGGAAGTGGCGCAGCAGCTCGGCGTCCTCATCGCTCACGCGCTTCACCATCAGGCGCGCCGGCGAGCGCTCGAGCGCCAGCGGTCGATCGGTGATCGGCGCTATCGTGCCGGCGCGCGTCGGGATCGGATCGCCATGCGGGCATGCGGTGGGATGACCGAGGAGCTCGTCGATCTTGTCCTCGAACTCCTCGCTGATGTGGTGCTCCAGCCGTTCGGCCTCCTCGTGCACGCTGTCCCACGAGAAGCCCATCGCCTGCACGAGATAGAGCTCGATGAGCCTGTGATGGCGGATGATCTCGAGCGCGAGCTTCTCGCCGGCGCGCGTGAGCTCGACGCCCTGATACGGCGCGTGCGAGATGAGCTTCAGCACCGAAAGCTTGCGCATCATCTTGGAGACGGCGGGCGCGCTGACGTGCAGCCGCTCCGCCAGCTCCTGGGTGGCGACGCTGCCGTTATCGGCGTGGGCCTTGTAGATGGCCTTGATGTAGTCTTCGACGGACGGGGATGGCACTCTGGCAATCGGGGTCGGGCGGGCGCGAGTTAACTATGGTTAACTTATATTAGGAGCTAAGTTAACCGAAGTCAAGCGTGCTGCCTGCCTGCACCAGACGCGTAAATCAGTCGAGGCGCGAGAGCAAATCGCGAATGATCCGCTCGGTGAGTCCCCAGATCGTGTAGCGCCCGTGCACGAACGCGCGCGCGGCACGACGCGTCCCATTGGAGAGCACCACCTCGACCTCGCTCGACGCATCTGCGCGCCGAAGGATCGACAGCGGAACCCAGAACGCCTCGGCCACTTCATCGCTGAGCGTGCGCGGGCTCTCGCGCGCGAGGAACACCACAAATGGAGCGATCGAGAGCGGCGGCAGTGCCGGCGACACGGGATTTACTCGGTCGAGCGCGCCGAGCACGCGACCGTCGGCGGCGAGATCGATCCCGATCTCCTCGCGCGTCTCGCGGAGAGCGGTGTCGCGTAGCGTCATGTCGCGTGGCTCGCGCCGGCCGCCGGGAAAGGCGACATGTCCGCTCCACGGATCGCCTTCGTAGCTCGCGCGCTCGATCATCAGGAGCTCGAGCGAGTCGCCTTCCGCGATGCGAAAGATCACGGCCACCGCTGCATCGCGCGCAGCAGTGCTCGCGGGCGCAATTGCGTCCGCAGGCGCGAGCGCCGCTTCGAGTCGAGCGAGTATACCGTGTGCGCCCATCGATCTCGGTACCGCTACTCCTCGACTTCGCCACCGGCGTCGATCCACGCGGCGATCCCACCGGCGAGCGACGTCGCGTTGTAGCCCTGCGCCCGCAGCATCTCGACTGCCTGGGCCGAGCGGGCGCCGCGACCGCAGTAAACGACGATCTCTGCATCGGGGGAGTGCGCGAGCGCCTCGGACGCCGACCCGCTCACGCGCGCGAGCGGAAGATGAATCGCGTTGGGAAGGCGAAAGAGATTCCACTCGTTGAGCTCACGCACGTCGAGGAGCACATCGTCCTTCCCCTGGTCCTGACGTGCGAGGAGGGCGGCCGGAGAAATCTCGTTTGGTGTTGCGTCGGACATTGTCGACCGGTTGATGATGTGATGCACTGCGATCATGGCACCGCGATCATCGCACCGCGAGCACGAGTCCGCGAGCGGGCGAAAGCTCGGCGCGAGCGCCGAGTGGCAGCGTCCACTGATCGGGAATGTGCCCGACCGGCGCATCGCTCACGACGGGCCCGGGCACGTGCGCAGCCGCTTCGTTGAAAAGTACATCGAGCGTGTGCGCCCCCGCATCGTTCTCATCGCCCCGCGCGGTGAATGCGCCGAAGCACAGACCGGCGAGTCGGCTCAAAACGCCGGAGAGGATGAGCTGGCGAAGCATGCGGTCGATGCGGTAGAGCGGCTCGTTTACATCTTCGAGCACGAGAATCGCTCCGTCGACGCGCGCGGCGTACGGCGTGCCGAAGAGTGCGCAGAGGAGGGCGAGATTCCCGCCCTCGAGTCGTCCGGTTGCCTGCCCCTCGCGCAACCATGTGAGGGGAGCATCTCCCGTAAAGGGATCGCGCGCAACGGCCGTCGCGCTCGTCGCGCTCGTCGCGCGCAGCAGCGACTGGCGCGAGAAGGGAGTGAGCTCGGCACGCGCGGCGGGTCCGTGGAAGCTCACGATGTCGGAGCGTGCGCGCACCGCGAGATGGAGCGCGGTGATGTCAGAGAAGCCGATGATCGCCTTGGGTGCGCGACGCAGGGACTCGTAGTCGACCCCGTCGAGGATTCGCATCGTGCCGTAACCGCCGCGCAGGCACCAGATGCCATCGATGCGGGGATCGCGGATCGCAGCGTTGAGGTCGGCAAGTCGCGAGGCGTCGCCGCCGGCGAGATACCCATCGCGTGAGAGCGCGTGCTCGGAGACGTGCGGCTCCCAACCCAACGCGCGAACGTTCTTCTTGGCGCGTTCGAGATCGTCATTGTCGGAAAGTGGGCCCGCGGGCGCGAGGAGCGCGACACGCGCACCGGGCGCGAGGGCTGGGGGACTGGTGTAAGGCACGCTCATCCGTGCCTGCAAGGTTAACTAATGACTGAGAAATGGCGACTGTGATCGATTCTCCGGTATCGCGCATTGCTGGCACACCCCATGCCTTTCGCGTATGTGCGGGCGCGATGCCCGCAAGTGCGAAGCGAATGCAATCGAAGGATGTTTCACGAGCGGAGGATATTCGAATGGCAGATCAGAATCGCAATTCCGGCAAGCAGGCTGATGGCAACGATGAGTCCCTCAAGTCGAAGCCGACGGACAAGCAAGGCACGGGTTCGACCGGCGGACGCACGGGAAGCGGATTCGGAAGCAGCTCGGGAGGAGCTAACAGCTCCACCGACAGCTCCACGAGCAGCTCCGAACAGAGCGAAGGCGGCGGCCACTCGGCCGGCAGCAGAAACCGGAACGAAGAGACTGATGACGGAGAAGATCTGAGCGGCGAAAGCGGCTCCGGTCGTAGCGGATCGACGATTCGCTGACCGGCGAGCAATCTCTGCACGAACGGGCGCTCACACGAGCGCCCGTTCTTTTTTTGCTGGTACATTGCGTGCGAGCTAGCTTCCGAACGTGACCGAAGCGTGGATCATTGCGAGCCTCCCGTGGCTGCTCGGCCCTGTCATCACGGCGTTGCGCGCACGCGGATCGCCCTCGCTCGACGCTGAGTCCGCGAGCGCGCCGGCGGATGCCGCCCTCGTGTCCGTGATCGTGCCCGCGCGCAACGAGGCGCGCAACATCGAGCGATGCGTGAGCTCGATCCTTGGGTCTGGATGGCCTGCGCTCGAGCTGATCGTCGTCGACGATCGATCCGACGATGGAACCGGCACTCTCGTTCGCGCGATCGGTGCGCGAGAGGCGCGCGTGCGAGTGATCGATGGTACGCCGGTGCCCGACGGATGGTTCGGGAAGCAGTGGGCGTGCGCGCAGGGGGCGCGCGAGTCGCGCGGCTCGACGCTCATCTTCACCGATGCCGACACGGCGCACGCGCCCGATCTGATCCCGCGCACGATGCACGCGATGCGCGCGCGCGCGATCGACTTCTTCACTGTGGGCGGCTTCCAGGAGCTCGGCTCATTTTGGGAGCGCGTGGTGATGCCGCAGGTCTTCTACATGCTCGCGACGCGCTACGGCGGCGCGGGTGCCGTGAACCGCGCCAGGCGCTCCCGAGACAAGATCGCGAACGGTCAGTACCTCTGCTTGACGCGTGGAGCGTACGACTCCATCGGCGGGCACGAGTCGGTGCGCGGGAAGGCAGCCGAGGATCTGGCGCTCGCGCAACTCGTGCACGAGCGGGGCCTTCGCAGCGAGCTCGCGATGGGGCCGGATCAGCTGTCGACTCGGATGTACACGTCGCTCGCCGAAGTCGTGAATGGATGGACGAAGAACATCGTGACGGCGGGCGCTGACACCCTGCCTGCAGGCGTGGTACCGCGACTACTGCTCCCGCTGCTGTTGCTCGTGATCCCGCTCATGCATCTCGCGCCGCCGGCGACGCTCATCGCGTCGGCGTTCGTCTCACTCCCGACTCAGGTGATTTTCTGGGCGCGCACGTGCACGCTCGCGCTCGCGGTGTGGTGGGCAGTCATCTATGTGCGCGCCTTCCGCCAGTCACCGCTGTATGCGCTCGCGCTCCCGCTTGGTGCGATCGTCGTGCTCTTCATCATCGCTCGCGCGACCGTGCGCGGGCGCGGCGTGGAGTGGAAAGGGCGCCGGTACCAGGCGGGGTAAGGTAGCTCTGGCGCGCGAGTCGCTTTAGCAACGTGCGCGTCGCCGGGATGACGGCCGGCCAGCGAGTGCGCAGCACGTTGCGGCGTGCTTCCACTCCGAACCGCCTCCGCGCTTCTCGCAGCCGCGTCGAACGTCGACGCGCTCGCGCACGTCGCCGCCGCCGCCGGCTTCACCGCTCCGCCACTCCCGCTCGACGTCGACGCCACTACAGCGCTCGGCCTCCGCGAGCTCGCGTGTGATCTGCGCATCGTACAGGGTAGCGGTACTTTACGCGCACTTCTCGTCGAGTGTCCCGCTCGCGCGCCGCTCCGCGACAGCGTCACGACGATCGCTGCCCGACTCGCATCCCGCGCGCCCCATCTACTCTGGCTCCTCATCGCTGCGCGGCGCGAATCCTCCGAGCTCGCGATCGCCGCATGGTGTGCCGACCGCGCGACGCCGCGCATCTCTGCGCTCGTGGTCGATCGCGCGCACGTGCTCGCGAGCGACGCCATCGCGCTCGCCACGCTCTCCGCAACCAGCAACGCTGCCGACATCCTCACGCACGCATCATGGCTGGAGGTGCTCGGGCGCGAATCGCTCACGCGCCGCTTCTATCGAGTGCTCGAGAGCGTGGTGGCCGAAGTCGCGAAGAGCGCGCTCGGAGCTGCGCCGATCGAGGACATGCACGAGCTGGCGCTTCTCCATCTCTCTCGTCTGCTCTTTCTTTCCTTCCTCGAGACGAAGGGATGGCTCGATGGCGACCCTCGCTTCCTCTCGAATTCCTTCGAGCGCTGCATGGAGCGCGGCGGCGGCTATCACAAGCGCGTGCTTCGGCCGCTCTTCTTCGGCACGCTCAATACGCCGGTGACAACACGCGCGCCCATCGCACGAGCGTTCGGCGCGATTCCCTTTCTCAACGGCGGACTCTTCGCACCGGCGCCTGTCGAGCGCCGCTGGCCCAAGGTCGAGCTCACGGACCCATCGCTCGGCCGCGCCTTCGGAGAGCTCTTCGGACGCTACCGCTTCACCGCGCGCGAGGACAGCGACGCGTGGTCGGAGGCCGCGATCGATCCAGAGATGCTGGGGAAGGCGTTCGAGTCCTTAATGGCCTCGCGGGGTTATATGATATCCCGGCGAACTTCACCCCCCCGTGACAGGGTCAGCCGAGATCGAGCCGATATTATGCGCCCCCCTCAGCTGATCTCGCGCGTTTTCAGCTGAAATTATCGTGCAAGTATCGGGTGACATTTTACGTGCAATTCCAGCGAGAAATCGCACGGGGCGAGGCGAAGAAATAAGCAATTAAAAAACCGACTGCTTTTGAGTAGTCGGCTCGGAGTGAAATAGTAGTCAAGCGAAGCAACAGCAATGGATTGAACCGCCCCGGGATTGCCGGAGGCTCCCAATCGTGAGAGGATGGGAGCATGACAAAACGGGAGCGGTTTTCTCCTGAGGTCAAGGAGCGGGCAGTCCGGCTGGTGCAGGAGCATCAGGCGG